>CAXTLE010000416.1:0-2680 GCA_964244855.1 uncultured Aestuariivirga sp.
TAACGGGAGTCAGGGTCGTCGAGGGGGCATCATTTATTGCCGCTCCCTACTGCGGTCTGACCTTGGTTCAACTGGGTGCGGAAGTCATTCGCTTTGACCCCATAGGCGGTGGTCCAGACTTCCGCCGCTGGCCAGTCACACCAACTGGCGCGAGCCTTTATTGGGAGGGATTGAACAAGGGAAAAAAGTCGGTCTCACTCAATCTATCCACTTCAGAAGGACGGGAACTGGCCGTAGCCCTTGCAACAGCGCCTGGAGACGGCGCCGGCGTTTTTGTGACGAACTATCCTGACCAAGGCTTCCTCGCCCATAACCGCCTTGCTGAAGCCCGCAAAGATATCATCACTGCCCGTGTTCAGGGAAAAGCAGATGGTTCGTCGGCGGTTGATTACACAATCAACTGTGCGGTCGGACTTCCATTTATGACAGGCCCAGCCGATCGCCCTGAAGTTCCTGTAAACCACGTGCTCCCTGCCTGGGATCTTTTGGCGGGTTCAACAGCGGCCGTCTCAGTACTCGCTGCCTTGGAACATCGCCGTAAAACCGGTCACGGCCAAGAAATCCGCGTACCGTTAAGCGATATCGCCGCGGCGACACTCGGCACATTGGGCCAGATCGCCGAAGTCACAATTTCAGGCGAGGATCGGCCGAAATCTGGCAACAGCTTGTTTGGCGCTTTTGGGCGTGATTTCGTAACGCGCGATGGCAATCGTCTGATGGTGGTGGCCATCACTTCGAAACAATGGGAAAGCTTGATCCAGGCCCTTGGGCTTACCGAGCAGGTTGCGGCGCTTGAAAAGGAACTGGGAGTTTCTTTCCAGAAGAATGAAGGTAATCGCTACCTTCACCGCAACCGCCTTGATCCCATGGTCGAAGCGGTTTTGGTTGCGTTGCCTCACGATGAAGTTGAACGCAGATTCAATGCGGCAGGGGTGTGCTACGGCCTCTATCGCACATTGAGGGACGCGCTATCCAATGATCCTTCTTTCGTCAGCGCAAATCCGATCTTCAACGACGTCACGCACCCAAGCGGCATCACCTACAAAACGTCGGGCTATCCTGCCACACTTGCGGGCATGTCGCGCCAGGACCAGCTGTCGGCACCAACACTTGGTCAGCACACATTTGAAGTTTTGCGCAGTGTCTTGCGCTTGCCCGATCACGCAATCCAACAGTTGCATGATCGTGGGACAGTTCAACTCCCAAGCAACGCACACTGAGCGACATGGAAAGGTAGAATATTGAATGGACGCGCCGATGGAACTGGGCAGGGGAAATGACTTAGTCCGCATCGCAACAGATGCAGCAGAGGCGGCAAAGGAACTTTCCATAGCCGCTAAAAACATGGCCGCTCACAGGGTCATGGTGAATGATAAACCTGACCCACGCCAGCTCGACGCGGAGCAAAGAGCCACCCATGCCTATGCTTGGATGGCAACGACAGCCGGTTGCCTCGAAGCCACAGTGACCTGGGCCAATAAGTTGTCGAACGGCAACGGCATGAACCGTGTTGATGAATGCACATTGGCAATCGGCTTTTCAGAATACCTGGGCCAACTCGCCGGTGGATTGCCGATGGGCCAAAATGAAATTGTGCGGCCCCATGAATTTGGACTCGCAGCGGAAGCGGAAAAGTTTGTCAAGAACAGTGCGGTCTCGCGATTTCTGCAGCAGGACGGCAAAGGAACACGCGCCGAACTGACGCAATCTCTATCCAGTGGCTTGTGGCTCAGTGACTCCGTTGAAGACGAAACCATTGATCTGTTCCGGAGCGAAATCCGGAAATTTGCAGACGAGCGGATCATTCCCGGCGCTCATGGCTGGCACCTTAAGGACGAACTCATCCCTGATGAAATCGTTTCCGAAATGGCTGGTCTTGGCATCTTCGGCATTTGTATTGATCCTGCTCATGGTGGCTTGGGCATGGGCAAATTGGCGATGTGCGTCGTCACTGAAGAACTCAGCCGTGCATGGATTGCTGCTGGGTCACTCGGCACCCGGTCAGAGATTGCCGGAGAGTTGATTTCAATTGCAGGCACTGAGGCGCAGAAGCAGAAATGGCTCCCAAAGATCGCATCAGGTGAAATCCTGCCGACAGCCGTTTTCACAGAGCCTGATACGGGCTCTGACCTCGGCAGCCTGAAGACACGTGCCATGAAGTCTGCCGATGGTACTTGGTCTGTCACGGGTGCCAAAACCTGGATCACCCATGCTGCGCGCAGTGACCTGATGACAGTGCTTGCCCGCACCAATCCAGATTCAAAAAGCCATGACGGCCTCTCAATGTTCATTGCCGAAAAACCTCGCGGCACGAGAGAGAATCCATTTCCCGCCAAGGGAATGTCCGGCGGCGAAATCGAAGTTCTCGGCTATCGCGGCATGCGTGAATACACCATTGGCTTTGACGGGTTCGCAGTGGCTGAGAATGGTTTGCTTGGTGGCGCCGAAGGCCAGGGCTTTCGCCAACTGATGAAAACCTTTGAAGGTGCACGAATTCAGACAGCGGCACGCGCAGTTGGTGTTGCCCGCAGGGCCCTGGAACTTGGCCTGAAATATGCCAATGATCGCAAGCAGTTTGGGAAACCAATTGCAGAGTTTCCACGCGTGTCGGACAAACTTGCAATGATGACAGCCGAAATCCTGATGTCGCGCGAAATGACGTATAGCGCCGCTCGCAAAA
>CAXTLE010000417.1:0-2658 GCA_964244855.1 uncultured Aestuariivirga sp.
CCTGCCCCACACGATAACGCGGTTCGTGGCGAACGTCAATGAATGCCGGAAAACAATGGTGCAATAGTTGTGTGAGTAAATAAAGGGCGAATTGAAACGTTGACGAACGTCAACGGATGATGATAGACCGATGTTATGGGGACTCCGTCTCCGCCATTTTCTTAAATTCACAAGGCTTGTGTGTCGGCCATTACGCCATCATTTGAAATCTATCTTGTGGCCACGCCTGGCCTCGAGGCGGCGCTTTGCGATGAGGCGAGAGCACTTGGCTTTCGCAGTCCGAAAGTAGTCCCGGGTGGTGTTAGGATCGAAGGCAAGTGGCATGATGTTTGGCGTGCCAATCTTGAACTCCGTGGAACGGGTCGCGTGCTGGCGCGTATCGGTTCTTTCCCCGCCTCACATTTATCGCAGCTCGACAAATCGGCGCGCAAATTTCCGTGGGGCGAAACACTTCGCAAAGATGTGCCAGCGCGTGTGGAGGCCACCTGCAAGAAGTCCAAAATCTATCACGCAGGGGCTGCTGCCCAACGTGTGGCAACCGCTATTCACGAAGAATATGGCTGCCCATTGTCAGATGATGCCGATGTCTGCGTCAAGATTCGCATTGAACATGACGTCTGCACCATCAGCGTCGATAGTTCCGGCGAGATGCTGCACAAGCGCGGCCACAAGGAAGCCATTGCCAAGGCGCCGATTCGGGAAACGCTGGCTGCGATGTTTTTGCAGCAATGTGGCTTTGACGGGAAAGAGCCTGTGGTTGACCCGATGTGCGGCTCCGGCACGTTTATCATGGAAGCAGCCGAGATCGCAGTGGGCCTTAAACCCGGTCGCACGCGGAGTTTCGCGTTTGAACAATTTGCGACTTTTGATGCAACGTCCTGGCAAGCCATGCGTGACGCCAATTCAGTCGTGCAAACCGCCGTCCGCTTCTACGGCAGTGACCGTGACGCGGGTGCCATTCGCGCCGCCAAAGCCAATGCGGAGCGGGCAGGGGTGTCTGCGATCACAGAGTTTCGACAACACGCCATCAGCGATCTCAAGCCACCCGAAGGACCGCCCGGTTTGGTGATCGTCAACCCACCTTACGGCACCCGCATTGGCGACAAGAAACCGCTCTTCGCGCTTTATGCAGCACTGGGGCACACGCTATTGCAGCGCTTCAAAGGCTGGCGTGTGGGCATTGTCACAACCGATGCAGCCTTGGCCAAAAACACCTGCCTGCCATTCAAGCCAACGACCACTTCGGTGAATCACGGTGGGCTGAAAGTGTATTTGTATCAGACCGAAACTCTCTGAAACGGCTTCACGCCGGACACTCCCGTTGCCGCAATATATGTCCGCCACTATTGCCCTTTAAAGCGGGATTGGGATCGTAACCCGGACCTTCAACCAGCGGCTGGTCCGGCATGACGGATTGGTCGAGAGTGGAGCGGATCGACGATTCAATGACTTGCAGTTCCGTGCCATCGCCAGACAACAAGCGCACTTTGAACGCATAAGGCTTGTCTTTCTTGATACATTGCAGCGGTTCACTTTCGAGCGAGATTTTGGTTTGGCCGCGTCGTAAATTTTGTACGAGCTTCAGCGCATCACCGCCTGCCGGATTGTCAAACCGCGCTTCAATGCGCGAACCATCCGGTGGCTGTTTCAAAACTGCAAGCGTCACCACATAAGTCGCTTCGGCAATGCGGGGATTAAAAATGAACACGCGCCCCGTGAGTTCGAGATATCCTGTGCGCGATGTGTCGGTGCAGCCATTGATGGTGAAAATGCCCGGAATCAAAAACAACACTGCTATAAACCTTCGCATAAACCGATTAAGATCAACATGGGCCAGTTTGGCAAGCTCGAAACGGTGTCGATGTCCTATCTTTTCCAAATCCTCGTCAATGGCTTGCACAATGGCTTTCTCTATGGATTGCTGGCCTATAGCTATGTGCTGTTGAACCAGGTGGTGCAGCGACCAAACCTGGCACACGGCGCATTCTTTGCGTTTTCGGGCCAGATCGTAATGCTCGGCGCGACACTTGGCTACAATGCGCTGATCTTCACCTTTGCCTCGTCGATAGCTTTCGGTATCGGGGTCGCTGCCCTGCTGAGCGGTATTGTGCTTTCCGTTTTTGCCATCATCATCGTGCCGCGATTTCGCGAGCAATCCCCAAACATGATGATCGTCGCCACATTGGCTCTCGCGATTATTCTGATGGAGGCTGTGAGGATTGGCGCGTCGGGCCGCGATTTTTGGTTGCCGCCCTTGAGTGATGTACAGGTGCGCCTGGGCTTTGGAGCGAGCGTTACCTTGGTGCAAGCCGTGAACATGGGTTTGATCATGCTGATGCTTGTCGCTGCTGATTTTATATTGACCAAGACCGGTGCGGGCAGGGCTGTGCGGGCTGTGTCCCAGGATGAAAAGGCTGCAAGCCTGTGTGGTGTGAACACACGGCGCGTCGTCATTTCGACTGCGACAGTATCAGGCGTATTGTCCTGCGCAGGTGGAATATTGGCGCTGCTGCACTTTGGCAACATGTCATTCGGCGCAGGGCTCACCTACGGCTTGAAGGTGCTGTTTATTGCAGCGGCCGGGGGATTCTCAACTCCGCGCATGGCAGCGTTGGCGGCTTTCGGATTTGGCGAGTCTGAAGCGCTGTGGGATGGCTA
>CAXTLE010000418.1:0-2645 GCA_964244855.1 uncultured Aestuariivirga sp.
GGACTCTCGACCTCTCCCTTACCAAGGGAGTGCTCTACCACTGAGCTACGGCAGCATCTTCGCATCGTCCTGGCCCCAATATCCGCCAGCCACTTCAAGGCTGAACAATTCCGACGTGAGTACAGCTTTCGCACTTGCGCCGATGGCATCATCATCAAAACCGGTTTCAGTTCCGAAAGTGGGTCGGCAAGAACAAGAGTAGACATCGCTGTGAAGGCTGCTGTTGCACTAAAGTGCGATCTTGATTGTCTTCATCATGTTGTCTTTTTCTCCCAAAACAAAGGTTGAATTTGAGAGCCGCCGTCCCCTGCAGGGCAAGGGGTGGCCATACGCAGTGTTGCCGCGCGATGCCGTCGTTGCCGCCAAACTTGACAGATCATTAACAATTGTGTGACGGGCAGAAATGATTTCCGACGTCAGAACAAAGCTGTGGGAAAATAGTGTAGACGGTATTTTCCTTCTTTCAACCGTCACAAAGCCGTTACATGACACTGCAATTCACCGCGAGGGTCAGGCCAAATGAGGCTTTGGCTGGATCAAACGAAACGGAGAATTCCAAATGAAAATTCGCAATATCGCCCTTACAGCATTGTGCCTGATGGCTTTGTCTGAAACCGCCCTTGCTGGCTGCACCATCCACTACAATCGCACCGCCTGCCCCGGCAAAGAAAAAGAGTCATATTCCAAGTGCAACGGCACCAAGGAATGCGACAAGGAAGATTCTAGCGCCGTGTCGCTCAAGGCCTGCGAACAGGCAACGGCTGCTGCCTGCGCAAACACCCGCCTGACAATCACCAAGTCCAAGGTCGTCACCGGAAAGTTCAACGGCAAAGCACTTCGCGGTGGTTCAAACTTCTGTGCATCCAACCGCCCAGACTTCAACAAGTGCGGCGGCTAAACCTTTACCCTGCAAGCCTGAGCGGAGATCAGACCATAAAGGTTTGATCTCCACGTGCCGCTATTGAAAGCGGTATGTCTCCCAATTGATGTGTTGTACCGCTCACTGCTGCTCAATTTTGAGCTTCCATTTGCAAAGCGATAATCGCGACACAGCCCTGTCATATATCCTCAATATCTGTCCCCTGCCGCAAGGGTCATGTGACCCCGCATCGCTGACAAACCCGTGAGGATCAAATGATTTCCAAGACACTTGCAAAGTCTTTTCTGAATTCGACAATTGCCGCTGCATTTTTGCTGTCGTCTACATCTGCTTTTGCAGACAGCATGGATGATTTGATTGCCGCTGCCAAAAAAGAAGGCCAACTCACAGTCATCGCCCTGCCGCGCGACTGGTGTGGCTATGGCGCTGTGATCGATGGTTTCAAGGCCAAGTATGGCCTGACCGTCAATGAACTGAATCCGGATGCTGGTTCGGGCGACGAAATTGAAGCCATCAAGGCGAACAAGGGCAACACCGGCCCGCAAGCACCTGATGTGATTGACGTTGGTTTGTCGTTCGGACCATCAGCCAAGGCCGAAGGCCTCTTGCAGCCCTACAAGGTATCAACATGGGCTTCCATCCCAGACTCGGCCAAAGACGCAGAAGGATTTTGGTACGGTGATTATTACGGCGTGCTCACCATGGTGGTGAATGCCGACTTGGTAAAAACCATGCCGAAGGATTGGGCTGATTTGCAGGGTCCTGATTTCAAGAACGCGGTTGCTGTATCGGGTGATCCACGCAGCTCGAATCAGGCGATTCAGGCTGTGTTTGCGGCAGGCTTGTCGGCCACAAATGGAGCCATTGCCAAGGCTGCTGATGCGGGTCTCGAATACTTCGCTGAACTGAACAAGAAGGGCAACTTCGTGCCCGTCGCTGGCTCGTCAGCGTCGCTCGCCCAAGGCACAACGCCAGTTGCCATTCTTTGGGACTACAACGGCCTGTCGGCACGTGACACATTGAAGGGCAACCCCAAAATTGAAGTCATTGTTCCAGCGTCTGGCGTGGTCGCAGGTGTCTATGTGCAAGCCATCAGCGCCTTTGCACCGCACCCATCAGCTGCGAAATTGTGGATGGAATATCTCTATTCCGACGAAGGCCAACTCGCATGGTTGAGCGGTTATTGCCACCCTATCCGCTTCAATGATTTGGCAACCAATGGCAAAATTCCGGCTGATGTGTTGGCCAAACTTCCACCGGCTGAAGCCTATGCCAAGGCAGTTTTCCCAACGCTGGAACAACAGGCCGTTGCCAAGGAAACCGCTGCCAAGAAATGGGATACCGTGGTTGGTGTGGAAGTTGCCAAGTAAAGATTGATATTCCGTCGTCAAGTCCGATCGCCTCGCCGAACTCCGGCGGGGCGCATCCGTTTTCGAGAAAGCTTCCGTGAACACACCCGCTTCAAAGCCTTTGCCCCACGCGCCGATAATGGATCGCAATTTCATGGCTTGGCTCGGAATGTTACCATTTTTCATTTTCTCCGCATTGTTTCTGATCTTGCCAACCTGCCTGCTTCTGGCAGGAGCCTTTCAGGACAGCTCGGGCCATTTCACCTTTCAAAATATTATCAATTTGTCGCGGCCTGACATTGTCAAATCCTTCATGCTGAGTTTGAAGATCAGCGCGACCTCGGCCATCGGCGGTGCTTTGTTTGGTTTTGCTCTGGCCTATGCCGCAGTCAATGGCGGCTTGCCAGCCTGGATAA
>CAXTLE010000419.1:0-2645 GCA_964244855.1 uncultured Aestuariivirga sp.
ATCCTGCCATTGCCTATCCTGCGGCGGTGGTGGCCGGTTCCCGGAATCCGGATGCGGCTGGATTCGTGGCGTTTCTGCGTTCGCCCAAGGCTGGGGAAATATTCAAGGCTGAGGGCTTCACAGTTCTTATGCCGTGATCCATTAGGGTGACCATGGATTGGTTTACACTCAGTGCTGATGAATGGATGGCGGTCAGGCTCAGCCTGAAGGTGGCGACGGTGGCTGTGATTTTCAGCCTGCCCTTCGCCATCGCCATGGCCCATGTGCTGGCGCGGCGGCAGTTTTGGGGGAAGTCGCTGCTCAATGGGTTGGTGCATTTGCCGCTGGTCATGCCACCCGTGGTGACGGGTTATCTGTTGCTGTTGGGCTTCGGCAAGCGCGGGATTTTTGGCCAGTTTTTTGAAACTGTATTTGGCCTCACGTTTTCATTTCGCTGGACGGGCGCTGCTCTTGCTTGCGCTGTCATGGCGTTTCCGTTGATTGTGCGGGCCATCCGGTTGTCTATCGAGGCGGTTGAACTGAAATATGAAGAGATGGCTGCCGATCTTGGCGCGCATCCCTTGCAGGTGTTTTGGACCGTCACCCTGCCTCTGTCATTGCCCGGCGTCGTTGCGGGGGGCATTCTTGGTTTTGCCAAGGCCATGGGAGAATTTGGTGCGACGATTACCTTCGTTTCAAACATTCCGGGAGAAACGCAAACGCTGCCATCTGCTATTCATTCGTTTACGCAAGTGCCGGGTGGGGATTTTCAGGCGCTGCGGCTGACGTTCATTTCCGTTGTGATTTCATTTCTGGCGCTGGTGGTCTCAGAAATTCTGGCACGGCGCATCAGCCGCAAGATCAGTGTGGCCTAACCCACGTCTTTCAACAACTTGGTCATTGCTGCTTTATTGGTTGCGGCAGCTTGTTGTTCCATGCTGCGATAGGCTTTTACAACACGATGCCCGAGCGCGGTGAGCGTTGCCCCACCGCCCTGCTTGCCGCCGCTCTTTGAGTCAACCACTGGCCCTGCAAAAATCTGGTTCATCTCATCGATCAAATCCCAGGCCCGTTTATAGGACATGCCAATGGCACGGCCTGCGGCTGATATGGAGCCATGTTCATCGACGGCTTCCAGCAACAATACTTTCCCCGGTCCAAGCCTGCGGCCTTCGGCAAAATCAATCCGTAGACTGAGGATTGCCTTGTCCTTGCTTGAGGGTTGGTTCAGGCGTCGGCCCATTCTCCACCACGCATCAGGGGTTCGGCTTTGCCGTCTTTGGTAATGCCGTCGATGTCCAATTCGCCGGAGCCGATCATCCAGTCAACGTGCACCAGTGAGGTGTTCATGCCGGCAGCGAGTTTTTCATCGGCTGACATATCGGCTGTGCCTTGCATGTTCTGGGAATAGGCCTGGCCGACGGCGATGTGGCAGGCGGCGTTTTCGTCGTAGAGGGTTTCGTTGAACACGAGGCCGCTTGCAGAGATGGGCGAGGAATGCGGCACCAGTGCCACTTCGCCGAGGCGGGCAGCACCATCGTCGGTGGAAATCATCTTCTTGAAGACGTCGCCGCCCTTGGTCGCATTGCCTTCGACGATCCGTCCGTTTTCAAAGCGCACGGAAATACCTTCGATCATCGAGCCCTGATAGGAGAGTGGTTTGGTCGAGCGCACCACACCATCCACGCGCTCACGATGTGGCATGGTGGAGACTTCTTCTGTGGGGATGTTGGGGTTACACAGAATGCCATTGCGCGCCATTGAAGCACCGCCTGCCCAAACGTGATTGTCAACGAGGCCAAGCGTGAAATCGGTGCCGGGGCCTTTGTATTTCAGCGCTGAGTAGCGCTTCTCGTTCAGCAGTTTCACACGGGCATGCAGTGCCTTGTTGTGAATGTCCCAAGCCGCAATCGGATCTGGCAGATCAGCTCGTGTGCATTTGAAAATCGCATCCCACAATTTCTGCATTGCCAGATCTTCGCTCAATTCCGGGAACATGTTGCGGGCGTGGGAGGGTGTGGCGGCAGAAATGATGCACCAGTTGGTGGCGAAGCTAGTGATCAGTTCGATGACGGGTTTATAGGCTTTCGACCGCGCACGATTGGCGCGGGAGAGTTTCTCCGGGTCTTGCGCCGAGAGCAACGCCGGGTCTTCACCAATAATGGCGAGTCTTGCGCAATTTCCGTCTTTGAAGGCTTCGGCCATGCCATGAAACAACCACGCAGGCGCTGTGTCGAAGCCTGCATCGTGACCAGCTTCGTAACGCATCAGGGTGGCTTGTTCGTCCGTGTACAGAGTAGTCACCAGTGACGCGCCTGCCTTGTAGGCATGGAAGGTGATGCGGCGTACAAGGTCCACGGCTTCAAGTGGTGCAGTCAGCAATAACTGCTGACCCGCTTTCAGCCCAAGGCCAGACTTGATGGTGAGTTCGGCGTAGCGGTCGAGGAGGGTTTCGTGAGCGGTCATGCTTTTACGAGGTCCGCTGGTTGCGGCATGGAGATAATGTTGTAACCGGAATCGACATAGTGGATTTCACCCGTCACACCACTTGAGAGTGGAGACAGCAAATAAAGGCCCGCACCTCCCACCTCTTCCGTGGTGATGGTGCGGCGCAAGGGGGCGTGGCTGTTCTGGTAGTTGAACATGGCGCGGGCATCTCCAATGCC
>CAXTLE010000420.1:0-2629 GCA_964244855.1 uncultured Aestuariivirga sp.
CAATTCTTCCGTGTTCAAAATCCGGATGCGCGCATGTTTGGCATAGGTTTCATCGCGTTCAATACCAATGAAGTTACGACCCAATTGTTTGGCCACTGCACCTGTTGTGCCTGTTCCAAAAAACGGATCAAGCACCACATCACCGGGATTGCTCGACGACAACATCACGCGCTGCAACAACGCCTCAGGCTTCTGCGTCGGGTGAACTTTGTCGCCGTTTTTGTCTTTCAGGCGTTCGGCGCCCGTGCACAAAGGCAAAGTCCAGTCTGATCGCATTTGCAGATCGTCGTTGAACACTTTCATCGCGTCGTAGTGAAAGCAATATTTTGACTTCTGCTCCTTCGACGCCCAGATCATGGTTTCGTGCGCGTTGGTAAAACGACGACCACGGAAATTTGGCATCGGATTGACCTTGCGCCACACCACATCATTCAAAATCCAGTAGCCCAGATCTTGCACGATTGAGCCAACGCGGAAGATGTTGTGATAGGAACCAATCACCCAGATCGCACCATTGGGTTTCAGCACACGACGGCATTCTGAAAGCCAGGCCTTGGTGAAGGCGTCGTAAGTCGCAAAGTCCGAGAACTTGTCCCACTCATCGTCAACAGCATCCACCTTGCTCTGGTCAGGGCGAGAAAGATCACCCTTCAGTTGGAGATTATAGGGCGGGTCAGCAAAAACCAGATCAACGGATTCAGAAGGAATTTTTTTGAGCTGTTCAACACAGTCTCCCATCAGAATTTGATTGAGCAGAGGACGCACATCCAGCTTCACTGCCTGATCGACATAACCCATTTTACTCACCCCAACACAAATCACTAACTGTCGGGGTGTTATGAGTCCTCAGGGACTCCGCGTGAATCGAATGTTCAGCTTATGGTTAATGCGGCGATGGGCTTGAAGCTTCTGCGGTGCTCAGGGCAAGGGCCGAGACGCTGCAACGCCGCCATGTGGGCAGCGGTTCCATAGCCCTTATGTTTGGCAAAACCATAGCCGGGATGGAGTGTGTCGAGGTCATGCATCAAGCGATCCCGCGTGACTTTCGCAATGATGGATGCAGCCGAGATGGACAGGCATTTTCCGTCACCCCCGATGATCGTCTGTACACGGATGGAAAGTGGCGGCGCACGATTGCCGTCGACGAGGGCCATGGTGGTTGCGTTGCCAAGTGCTGCTACGGCGTCGCCCATGGCGCGATAAGTGGCTTGCAGAATGTTGATATCATCGATGAGGCTGGCCGAAACAACGCCAATCCCAACTTGGGCTAATCGCATGATCGGGTCGAACAGGGCTTCCCGCTTGGCTTCGGTGAGCTTTTTCGAGTCGTTCAAGCCAGCGGGAATGTTATCAGGATCAAGAATAACCGCCGCCGCCACCACAGGCCCAGCCCACGGGCCGCGCCCTGCTTCGTCAACACCACAGGGGATGAAATTTTGGGCGATGGCGGCTTGTTCGAAGGAGAAGTCAGGCATGGGGATGATATGCCCTGAGAATGTGCCGCATGCAAAGGGACTTCATCAGCCCTTCGGGCAGCTTCTCCGGGGGAGAAGCGACTGGTTGATGGACCTCCCTAAAACTATGAAGATTGAGGGAGGACTACGAGCGAGTCGCTTCTCCCGTGGAGAAGCTGCCCGAAGGGCTGATGAGGTCCCTTGCTTACAGCAGCTCCAACTGCGCCCCCACCACAGGTGGCCGCTCAAACAAATCCGTCCTCAACTTCAACCGCGACGCATTCAACCCGAGCTTCTGACACGCCAGTTGGAACCGCCGCCCGATCATCCAGGCCACGGGGCCAGACCCCGTCATGCGCTCACCAAATTTCGCCGATGTTTCCTTGCCCGAGCGCACATCCTTCACCTGCGCCATCACGCGGGCGTATCGATCCGGATAGGCCTTCTCGAGCCAGTCCTTGAAAATGCCTTTCACCTCATAGGGCAACCGCAACATGGTGTAGCCAGCCTCCCGCGCACCCGCACCACGCGCCGCTTTCAGAATGTTCTCGATATCATAGTCATTAAGTCCGGGAATCACTGGTCCCATCATGACAACAGTGGGAATACCTGCTGCCGACAAGGCCTCAATCGCAGCCAAACGTTTCGCTGGCGTGGAGGCACGCGGTTCCATCGCCCGTGCCAGTTTCCCGTCCAGCGTTGTGATCGACAAAGCCACCTTCACCAAACCCTGCGCCGCCAAGGGAGCCAGCAGATCTATGTCCCGCGCCACCATGCCATTCTTGGTCACAATACCAAACGGATGCTTGAACTCGGCCAGCACTTCAATCACGGACCGTGTAATCCGATACTGCTTTTCAATCGGCTGATAGGGGTCCGTATTCGCCCCCAGCGCGATGCTGCGTGGCGTGTAATTGGTCGCGGTTAATTCCTCCCGAAGCAGAGCCGCCGCGTTCGGCTTTATGAAAAGTTTGGACTCAAAATCCAGACCCGGTGACAGGCCCATATAGGCGTGGGCGGGCCGCGCATAACAATAGGTGCAGCCGTGTTCGCAGCCACGATAGGGGTTGATGGAACGGTCAAACGAAATATCCGGCGATTCATTGCGCGTGATGATCGACTTCGGCGTCTCGATAAAAATCTCGGTTTTAAGCGGCGGCAGATCAGCCAGCGAC
>CAXTLE010000421.1:0-2611 GCA_964244855.1 uncultured Aestuariivirga sp.
CACGCGGAAACCGCCTTTGCCTGTGCGATAGGCTTCGATGATGGAGTCGCGGCTGTCGATGACGATGCCACCTGTGGGAAAGTCGGGACCGAGCACGAATTGGCAGAGTTTATCAACACCGGCATTTGGGGTTTTGATCAAATGCAATGCTGCGTCGCAGAGTTCAGCCGCGTTGTGTGGTGGGATCGATGTGGCCATACCGACTGCAATGCCCGTTGCCCCGTTGGCCAAGAGGTTGGGAAATGCGCCGGGCAATACGATGGGTTCTTCAACCGAACCATCGTAATTGGGCCGGAAGTCCACGGTGTCTTCGTCGATGCCATCGAGCAGCAATCCCGCGACAGCGGTCATGCGGGCTTCGGTGTAACGATAGGCAGCCGCACTATCGCCGTCGATGTTACCGAAGTTGCCTTGGCCATCGACAAGCGGATAGCGCGATGAGAAATCCTGCGCGAGGCGCACAAGCGCGTCGTAAATCGACTGGTCGCCGTGCGGGTGATAGCCGCCCATGACGTCGCCGACGATTTTGGCAGACTTTTTGAAGGCGGAATTGGGGTCGAGCCGGAGGATGCGCATAACATGCAGCAGGCGACGGTGCACAGGCTTCAAACCATCCCGCACATCGGGAAGAGCGCGGTGCATGATGGTGGAGAGCGCATAGGCGAGGTAGCGTTCCTCCAGCGCATGCTGAAGTTCGACTGGCTCGATGGGGGTGGGAGGCTGAGGTGGAGTGGTTGGCTTTTTCATGATTCGGTGGGGAATATAGCGGGTTTAGAAGGAGTGTGCCGTACCTCCCCACCCCAGCCCCTCCCCATAAGAATGGGGGAGGGGTGATTCTTTCTTCACCCCTACCCGCTTTCGGGGAGGGGCCGGGGGTGGGGACTTTAAACCCGCACCACCATGACCTTCACCACGGGCTTTTTACCCCAGGCATTATCCGCAGCGCGGCGGATGGCTGTGCGCACCACTTCTTCTACCACTGCATCTTCCTTGCGCCGATTTTTCGGCATGGCTTCGAAGCCCTTCTCTGCTGCGAGGCCAATTTCGTCTTCGAGGCCCAGAGGCACGCCGTCGAGAAGCACTTCGATATCTTCGGCGAGTTGGAGTTTCTCGTCGACCAAGACTTGCGCGAAAATGATGCCGACTTGCGAGAGTTTACGGCGTTGTTTGGCGGGGCCATCAATGCCATCGACGATCAGCTTGCCGTCAACATGCAACACGCCTGCGGTGACCTGATCGATGATCTCCACCGGGCCGGGGCACAATCTCGCGATCTTGCCGTCTTCCATTTGCAGCGACTCTTTGATGCCGTGGGCGCGTGCAAATTTTTCCTGGAAATACATGTGGCGCGGTTCGCCGTGCATCGGGATCAAGGCGCGGGGTTTGATCCAATTATACATCTGTTTGAGTTCGCCCTGGCGCGGATGGCCCGACGAATGCACCAGTGCGTCGTCTGACGTGATCACGTCGACTCGTAACTTGGCGAGGTTGTTGATGATGGCACCAACTTCCTTTTCATTTCCAGGAATGGTGCGGGCAGAAAAAATGACAAGGTCACCCTCCTCCAACGAAATATTGGGGTGGTTGTCTTCGGCCACGCGGGCCATGGCCGCGCGGGGTTCGCCCTGGCTTCCTGTACAAAGCAGCATGATCTTGTTGTTGGGCAGATAGCCAAACGCATCTTCATCGAGGAATGCGCCAGCATCTTTCAGCATGCCGCAATTACGGGCGGCTTCGATTGTGTTGCGCATGGCGCGGCCTGCGATGACCACTTCACGTCCAGCGGCGCGGGCGGCTTTCACGGCTGAGGATATGCGTTCGACGTGCGATGCAAAGGTTGTCACAGCGACACGGCCTTTGGCGTGGGTAATGATTTCGGTGAGGGTGGCTGCGACATCGGTTTCAGATGGCGAGAAGCCTTCGCGCAAACAGTTGGTGGAGTCGCAGACCAGAACATCAACGCCTGCCTTGCCGATGGCGGCAAATCTTTCCTCGTCGATGGGAAGCCCCATGATGGGCGTGCGATCAATTTTCCAGTCGCCCGAATGCACCACGGTGCCTTCGGCAGTTTTGATCAGCAGCGCGTTGGATTGCGGAATGGAATGGGTGACGCCGAGGAATTCAATATTGAAATCACCGACCTGGAATGGCTTGTTGGGTTCGATGATCTTGACGGGAACCTGGTCTTCGAGGCCATGTTCGCGCAATTTCAATTTCAGCAATTCAGCTGCAAACTGCGTGCAGTAAACATCACATTCCAATTGCGGCCAGAGCCACGGCACAGCGCCGATATGGTCTTCATGGGCATGGGTGATGACGAGGCCCGCGAGGTCTCGCTTGTTTGACGTGATGTAACTGATATCGGGCAGGATGACGTCAACGCCCGGTTCTTTTTCACCGCCGAATTTGACGCCGAGATCGACCATCAGCCATTGTCGGTCACGCTCGGTGCCCGTGCCGTAGCAATAGCAGTTCATGCCGATTTCACCTGTGCCACCCAGTGGCAACAGGACAAGTTCTGGGGTTTGGTCTTTGCGGCGTTTCGCGTTCATGTAATTCCGTTTCTCAATTTGGCCAACGACGGGATGTGCACATCACCGGCGTGTAAAAT
>CAXTLE010000422.1:0-2587 GCA_964244855.1 uncultured Aestuariivirga sp.
GAATGACAGCCCAATGTTCCCCCAAGCCAAGCCATGGCTGTGGCAGTTGGCACCCACGCCAAAGCCGTGAGGCCGAGCAAAAGGGTGAGAATTGGCATGATAGGAGCCAGATTTAACTGGTTGCGCAAAAACATTTCGAGGAATTCACCGTGCCAAGCGGCGGTTTCCGGTGCAATTGAAGGTAAGTTTTTTTTGCGCGAAAGGAACGGCACGGCGTCCATAAGATGGAAGTTGTGTCGCAGCATCGCATCCGGTGTATGGCTTACGTCAGTCATGTCCCACATCCCACTTTGAACGATTTTATATAGTGTGAAATCCCTAAAATCAGCTTCAGGGACAGGATAAAAATTGAGGCAACTTGTGGGCAAAGACAGTCGTGTCTATATGCGCTGTAAACCAAGGATTAATCATGACCAGCCTTTCAGCCGACCGTATTCGCGATGAACTCAAGCGCATCGCCGCCCCTGATGGTCGCGGTAACATTGTCACAGCGGGGCTGGTGTCTGAGATCTCCATCAACGCTGGCGAAGTCATGTTCGCGCTGAACGCGTCGCCACAGCACATGAAAGCCATGGAGCAGTTGCGCGACGTGGTCGAGAAAGCCGTGAAGGCCATTCCCGGCGTGACGAAAGTGTTGGTGGCATTGACGGCGGAAAAGCAACAGGGGCAAGCCGCTCCCGCCACACCAGCAAAAGCGGGTGCAGTTGCAGGTGTCAAACACATCATCGCTGTTGCATCCGGCAAAGGTGGGGTTGGCAAATCAACCACCGCTATCAACGTAGCGTTGGGGCTTGCAACGCTCGGCCTGAAAGTTGCAGTGCTGGACGCTGATATTTATGGCCCCTCCATGCCGAAACTCTTCGGACTCATTGGCAAACCGCTGGTGTCCGACAAACAGGGCAAGCGCATGAAGCCCATGGCGCGCTATGGCCTTGAGGTGGCATCCATCGGGTTTTTGGTGGAAGAAGACACACCGATGATCTGGCGTGGCCCCATGGTCATGTCAGCCCTCACACAATTGTTGCGCGAAGTGGAATGGGCCGATGACACCGACGTCATGGTGGTGGACATGCCACCCGGCACTGGCGACGCGCAATTGACGCTGGCGCAGAACACCCCGCTGTCTGGTGCGGTGATTGTATCGACACCGCAGGACCTGGCGCTGATTGACGCCCGCAAGGGCCTCAACATGTTCAAGAAGGTGTCAGTGCCGCTGCTCGGCATTGTCGAGAACATGAGCTACTTTACCTGCACCAAGTGTGGCGAACGTCACGACATCTTTGGTCATGGTGGTGCGCGCAAGGAAGCAGAGCGCCTCGGCGTGCCGTTCCTGGGCGAAGTGCCATTGGATATTGAGGTGCGGATACGTTCCG
Organism: uncultured Aestuariivirga sp.; assembly: GCA_964244855.1. Taxonomy (GTDB): domain Bacteria; phylum Pseudomonadota; class Alphaproteobacteria; order Rhizobiales; family Aestuariivirgaceae; genus Aestuariivirga. Next base: position 1,374 of record CAXTLE010000422.1, read on the forward strand.
ACCGGGGTGAACCCATCGTAGCCACTTTGCCGGAGTCCCTACATGCAGCCATCTACCGCGACATCGCCCGCCAGATCTGGGCCACGCTCGAAGGCGGCTCCATGAGCCGCCCCGCACCCCGTATCGTTAACGAAGGGTAAACAGTTTTACCAGCGTTAGGAATGTGTTAGCCTTGTTTCCGGTAAGCAGGGTTGAATCGGAGGGGTACCTATGTCGAAATTGATGTCTGTTCTTGGCATTGTCTTGTTGGCCATTGGTGCCGCACTTGCACTTGTGGGGTTGGTCAACTCAGCACAGATGCAAATTTATGGTCTGACCATGGATACGGCGGCAATATTGCTAACGGGCGGTGTGCTGTCTATTGGCCTCGGTGGCGTCATTTCTGCGTTGCAAGGGTATGTGCCATCGGTCGCCACAACCCCGGTCGTTGAAACTGTTGAAATAGCTCCACCTGTGTTCGAACGTCCGGTTTTCAAAACCGAAGCGCCTGCCGCAGCCGTTGTTGAAACGCCAGCAGCATCGTTGGAAGAACCACCAGCCCGCATTCGCTTCCCCGGCTTTGGCCGTAAAGCCGCAGAGGTGGTTGCAGCCACCACGGTCGTTGCAGCCGCGGTGACTGAAACAACAGCAACGAGTCCTGCGCCAGTCAAAAGCGCTGTCGACGACACCATTGCCGCACTCGACCAGGCCAAAGCCGACATCGCCAACGCCATCGGTGGCATGGGTGACGTGACGGAAGCAAAGGTAGATGAAGCCGTTGAAGAAGTTGAAGACGACGAGATCGTAGCCGAAGACGACGAAGAACCTGCCGACGGCGAACTCTACGTCATCGAAGAACGCGAAATCCGTGGCCGCCCTGCCCGCATCCTGTCAGACCAAACCGTCGAAGCCGAAACCGATGAAGGCTGGATGCGCTTTGAAAATCTCGAGCATCTGAACGAGTATCTGGATTCAATGGGCGAAACCGCCTGAGTAAATAACCACCACCCCACCCCCCGGCCCCTCCCCAAAGATTGGGGAGGGGTGATTTTTTCTTCACCCACCCCTGCTTGCGGGGAGGGGCACCTTTCCTTCACCCCTACCCGCTTTGCGGGGAGGGGCCGGGGGTGGGGTATTCCCTACACGCTCCACCTTCACAGAAAATAGTCCTTGACAAGCCTAACAATCTGTTCCATATTTGTTCACTATGGTTCTGAAAGGAGGGAACAGTGTCG
>CAXTLE010000423.1:0-2566 GCA_964244855.1 uncultured Aestuariivirga sp.
TTTCATCGTCGACACCCTGATGCAGCATCCAGCAGGAACCATCACGCTGTGCTGTCTGGGGCCCCTCACCAATATCGGCCTTGCCCTCGTGCGCGAACCACGCATTGCTTCCCGCGTCAAACGTATCATCGCCATGGGCGGTGGTTTTTTTGAGGGTGGAAATGTCACTCCCACAGCTGAGTTTAACATCTACGTTGACCCGCAAGCTGCACGGCTTGTCTTCGAGTCAGGCGTTCCGATCACGCTGATACCGCTTGATTGCACGCACCAGGCCCTCACCACCATGGCCCGCGTGCAAAAATTCCGGGAGATGAGTAACCGCACTGGCCCCGCCACAGCGCAGCTGCTGGACTTCTTCGAACGCTTTGACGAACAGAAATATGGCACGGATGGCGGGCCTCTCCACGACCCTTGTGTTATCGCCTGGCTGCTTCACCCCGAATTGTTTACTTCACGCGATGTCAACGTCTCCATCGAATGTGAGTCCGAACTCACCATGGGCATGACGGTGATTGACTGGTGGCGCGTTACTGACCGCAAGGCCAACGCCACGGTATGTCGCGGCATCAATGCCGAAGGATTTTTTGACCTGTTGACGAAACGATTGGCGACGCTGGCTTAATTTCCAGCAGTTGCCTTCACTGCTTTGTGACGGCCATCTGTCAGCGCTACCCAGGCGCGGGGGTCTTGCTGCGATTGACGCTTCAGGAACGTATAGCCCGTATCTGTCCACAGCAGAATATCATTGCGGCGATTGTCGAGCACATAGTCGCCACGATCTGTGGTGACGGTCAAAACCGCATGGCCTTCGTTTTTTTCGTCGAGAACTACGGTAATCAACAAAGCACCAGCATCAAAGCCCAACTTCTCAAGATCACGCTTTTTCAACAGCAGGTAATCTTCACAATCCCCAGAGCTGACAGGATAGGTCCACAATTCCGGCACGCCGTAATTATCTTCGTCGCTTACGGGCGCAATAGCGGTGTTAACGTCTGCATTCACCTTGAATAGCGCATTCCACACGACGGGCGTGAGATCCAACCGTTGCACACGACGTCCGACGTTTTTGCATTCGCCAGGATTGCTCACGCAGAATTTCACAAAGCCCACAGGAGGAAGCGATTTACCGAACTCAGGTGTAAACGCCGGGCTGGTGGCGGTGAATGCAGCCGTGGACATGACGGACGCGAAAACGAATGCTGCAACCCCGAACCAACGCTTCATCACAAACTCCAAACCTACTCAATTCACTCCCACTCCGCCGCAACCTCGCCGCAAGTGTTAATGAAAGGTAAATCATGAAGTTCAGCGCGTAAAGAGTCCCCCTGTGCCAGAATGAGTCATTTTAACTAAAACTTTACCATTACGGTTAACGGCCCAGTCACCACCAGGGCTTCGCTGCAAACCTCCCCGCCGCCTGTTCAATGGCATAAGCCGTCTGAAACAGCGTTTCCTCGTCAAATGGCTTGCCGATCAACTGCAAGCCCAGCGGCAACCCATCAGCTGACAATCCCGCAGGCACCGCAATACCAGGCAGACCTGCCATGTTCACGGTCACCGTGAACACGTCATTCAGATACATCTGCAACGGATCGGTAATTTCGCCGGGCGCAAAGGCTGCTGACGGTGTGGCGGGTGTCAGCACCACATCGCACTTCGCCCAGGCCTCGTCGAAATCGCGCTTGATCAGTGTGCGGACCTTCTGCGCCCGCACGTAATAGGCGTCATAATAACCGGCCGACAGCACATAGGTGCCAATCAGGATACGGCGCTGCACTTCGCGGCCAAATCCGGCGGCGCGGGTTTTCTCATAAGTGTCTGTTAAATCTTCACCGGGCACACGAAGTCCATAACGCACGCCGTCATAACGCGCCAGATTCGACGACGCTTCAGCAGGTGCCACTATGTAATAGGCCGGCAGCGCATATTTCGTATGCGGCAGCGAAATTTCGACGATCTCGGCCCCCTGCTCTTTCAGCCACTGCGCACCCTTGTCCCACAGCGCATTGATCTCCGACGATAAACCATCGGGCCGATATTCGCGAGGGATTCCAACCCGCAATCCCTTGATCGACTTGCCCAGACCCTTTTCATAATCCGGAACGGGCAGATCAACCGATGTTGTATCCTTGTCGTCGACACTCGCCATCACTTTCAACATAATCGCCGCGTCGCGCACGTCTCGCGCGATGGGACCCGCTTGATCAAGCGATGACGCAAAGGCCACAATGCCCCAGCGCGAACAGCGGCCATAGGTGGGCTTGATCCCGACTGTTCCGGTGAATGCCGCAGGCTGGCGGATGGAACCGCCGGTATCAGTGGCCGTAGCAGCAGCACAGATATGCGCCGCCACCGCCGAGGCTGAACCGCCGGATGAACCGCCGGGCACCAGTGCTTTATTATCGCCGACACGCCGCCACGGATTGGTCACCGCGCCATAATAGCTCGTCTCGTTCGACGAGCCCATTGCGAATTCATCCATGTTGAGTTTGCCCAACATGACTGCACCCTCGCGGAACAGATTGCCGGACACGGTGGATTCATAGGTCGGCTTGAAGCCATCGAG
>CAXTLE010000424.1:0-2560 GCA_964244855.1 uncultured Aestuariivirga sp.
CGCTCTGGCGCAAGACATCGAGACCGGCGATGCCCAGAACCATCGCCGGTCTTTTTTGCGTAATGGTGGCAATCAACGGAATAACATTGACGCTGCACCTACAAGTCCGGAATTCCCGCCGAGTTTTGCTTTAACAATTGGTACATCCTTGAAAGCAGTCATGGCGTTGCCATGAATGTAGCTGTTGATACCGGGGTGCAGTTGGTCGAAGGCGTTTGATAGTCCGCCGCCAATGATGATCATTTCCGGGCTGTAGAGATGCAGCAGGCTGGTTATCCCTATGCCGAGGAGTCGTGCCTCCTCGTCGATCTGGCTTTGCGCGGTGGCATTACCTTCACGGGCCAAAGCAAAAACATCCATGGGCTGAACAGTTTTGCCCAAGGCCTTGCCAGCGCGGGTAGCGAAGGCGGGGCCTGCGGCGTAGGCTTCCCAGCAGCCGGCGTTGCCACAGCTGCAACGTAATCCATCCGGGTAAATCGCCTGATGGCCGACGTGGCCTGCCATGCCTTTTCGTCCATGCAGCACATGGCCATCAACAATCACGCCGCCGCCGATGCCTGTGGATACCGTGACGTAGACGAGGGATTGCAGGCCTTTGCCTGCACCATGTTTCCATTCGCCAATGGCAGCGGCGATGCCATCGTTTTCGAGCAGGACCTTGCGCTTGAGTTTGTCTTCGAGAGCTGCGCGGATCGGATAGTTGGTCATGCCCTTGATGGTGGGAAGGTCTATGGTGATGCCCTGCCCAGTGTCCAAGGGGCCGGGGGAACTGAGACCGACGCCGATGATGTCAGCCTCACCGTGTGCCGCCTGTTCTGCAGCTTTGGCCAGTTGGGCCACGACAGCGTCGCCACCGTCCTGTGCTGGCGTTGGAAGGGAGACGCGATTGGTGACAGTGCCTTGTTCGTCGACAAGGGCGGCGCGGGTTTGGGTGCCGCCGAGATCAAGGGCGATGGCATAGGGCATATCAGAGGGCTTTCAGCCAGGCGATACGTGCGGCGAGGTCGGGTGCGCCGAATGCGAGGGAGCCGAGAACGACGGTTTCTGCCGTGGCCATGCGTAATTCCGGAACCGTGTGTTCGCGAATGCCGCCATCGGCTGCGAGGATGATGCGATGGGGCAGCTTGGTGGCGGTGATCATGGAGTAGGCTTCGCGCAGGCGGTCACAAGCGGTGGGGTCGAGGCCTTGGCCTTTGACGCCGATGGCGGTGCCGAGGAGGGTGAGGAAGTTCAGGTCTTTGAGGAAGGGCTTTGCGGTTGCGACGGGGGTTGAAACTTTCAGCACGACGCCTGCTGCGATGTTGTGGCTCTTGATGCGGGCGATGGCTTCAGCAGCGTTGGCGTTTTCGGCGTGGACGCTGATGATGTCGCAACCGGCTTCGGCGAATTGGTCGATTTGGGAAAGCAATACATTGTCGGCGACCATCAGGTGAATGTGGATGGGGATCGCAGATTTCTTGCGCATGGCCGCGACCTGGTCCGGGAAGAACAGGAAGGCGGGTGCGAAGTGGCCGTCGGCGACATCGATGTGCAACACATCGGCGTGACCCTCGATGCGTTTCAGGTCTGCTTCCAGATTGATGAGGTTGGCGGACCACATGGAAAATTCGGCAATGAGGGCGTTGCGGGGCAGGGCATCGATGACGGCGGACATTCAGGTGTTCTCCTCGAAGAAGGTTAGAAGTGTGGAACGGAATTCTTTGACGTAGTTTTCTTTGTCAACGCCCTTCGGTGTGATTTTGACAAGGCGGGAATGGGGGATCAGCATGTGTAGTCTTTGCGCATGGGCCAGGGGATGGATGGCGTCTTGTTCGGTTGCGATGATGAGGGCTGGAATGCTCAGTGTACGGACTTGTTCTTCAGTGACACCCGGACCGTCGGCAGAGATTTTTGTGAGCAATGCTGATGTGACGGCGATAGGTTCGCGGTGGAAGAAGGTGAGGAGTGAGGCGAGATTGTCGGGAGCGGTTTTTGCGAGGTGTATCGCAGTGGCAGATGTAAGGAATTTTGTCTTGGCGACGTCTGGGGTGTGCTTTGCGAGGAGAGCGCCGATCTCGGCATTGGGTCGCATGTTTTCGGGGGCGTTCTCTGTGACCCATGCGGGTCTTGCGAGGACAAGGGCTTTGACCAGATGGGGTCTGTGAACCGCCAGATTGAGCGCAATCGCAGCACCCATGGAAATGCCGCCGAGAACGACGGGACCTGCCTCAACTGACTCTGCAACATCATTGGCGAAGGTGTTGATTGAAAAGGCATTTGTGTCGCCTGCTGCGGAGGTTCCGTGGCCGCGACATTCGAGGGTGTGGAGGCGAAAGCGTGGGTCGTCGGGGAAGACTTCGATGGTTTGCGCGGCACTGCCGCAAAGGCCGTGCTGGAAGTAGATGGGCTGGCCGGCGGTCATGGGTGAGGGTTCGCTGGTGGCGAGAAAGAGACCTCATCAGCCCTTCGGGCAGCTTCTCCAGAGGAGAAGCGACTCGTGGAAAGTCCTCCCTTAATCACTGAGCATTGAGGGAGGTCTACCATCCAGTCGCTTCTCCTCTGGAGAAGCTGCCCGAAGGGT
>CAXTLE010000425.1:0-1215 GCA_964244855.1 uncultured Aestuariivirga sp.
GTGCTGATACCATGTTCACAGTGCCAATCTGGGCTGCCATTACGCCTGCAAGTGCAGCTGATGTCAGAGCACGGGTGTTCATCTCTCCTACATCACCTGCATATTCAATAACGATTCCCGTGATAACGTCATCCGTCAACTGACCTACGAATGATCCCAATTTTTCCGCAAGCGCCACGAAAGGTTTCAGCCGCGGTGCTTCATCGGCGGAAATCGACGGCATGTTGAGGGCGTTGGTCACGGCACCTGTCAGCAGGAAGTCTGACATTTGTTCGGCCACCTGCAGCGCCACGTTTTCCTGCGCTTCGGTTGAAGATGCGCCAAGATGCGGCGTGGCCACCACGTTGTCGAGGCCGAAGAGTTTGTGTGTCGTTGCCGGTTCCACTTCGAATACATCGAGGGCTGCACCAGCCACATGTTTGGACACCAATGCATCGTAAAGTGCGTCTTCGTTGACGAGGCCGCCCCGGGCGCAATTGATAATGCGAACGCCCTTTTTGCAGCGTGCAAGAGCCGCGGCACCGATGATGTTGCGGGTTTTTTCCGTCAGAGGCGTATGCAGCGTGATGAAGTCTGAGCGCACCATGACGTCCATGAGTTCGACTTTTTCGACGCCAATTTCCATTGCCCGTTCCGGTGACAGAAACGGATCATAGGCGATGACTTTCATTTTCAAGCCAAGTGCGCGATCTGCCACGATGGAACCAATGTTGCCGCAGCCGATAACGCCAAGCGTCTTGTTGTAAAGTTCAACACCCATGAAGCGGTTCTTCTCCCACTTGCCGGCGTGAGTTGAAGCGTTGGCTTCGGGGATCTGTCGGGCCAATGCCATCATCATCGAGATTGAATGTTCTGCCGTAGTGATGGCATTGCCGAAGGGCGTGTTCATGACCACGATACCGCGTGAAGACGCCGCAGGAATATCAACGTTATCAACACCGATGCCAGCGCGACCAATGACCTTGAGCTTTTTTGCAGCTTCAATGAGCTTAGGTGTGACCTTGGTGTTGGAGCGAATGGCCAGGCCATCATACTGGTCGATGATGGCGAGAAGCGCATCCTTGTCTTTGCCAAGGTCAGGCAAGTAATCCACCTCGACGCCACGGTCGCGGAAGATTTGTACGGCTGTTTCAGAAAGCTTGTCGGATACGAGTACGCGGGGCATGGGGTGAGTTCCTGATTAAGAAGCGAATAGCGAATAGCGAATAGCGAATA
>CAXTLE010000425.1:1315-2555 GCA_964244855.1 uncultured Aestuariivirga sp.
AGCGAATAGCGAATAGCGAATAGCGAATAATAAGGGACGACGGTGGCGACGGGCTGTGCAAGCCCTATTCGCTATTCGCTAATCACTATTCGCTTTCTGATAAGCCCAATCCAGCCATGGCATCAGTGCTGCGACGTCGGATGTTTCGACTGTCGCACCACACCAGATGCGAAGGCCCGGAGGGGCGTCGCGGTAGCCATTAATGTCGAAGGCAACGCCTTCTTTTTCCAGGAGCTTGGCCATTTTCTTCGGCACTTCGGCTGAGCCATCCAGCGTCAGACACACTGAGGTGTTGGAGCGCGTATTGGCAACCTGCGCCAAATGATGGGCGAATGGTTTTGCGGCAATCCACTTGTCAATCACCGCTGCATTGGCATCGGCACGGGCACGCAGGCCTTTCAGGCCGCCAACCTTTTGGGCCCATTCGAGCGCCAGCACGTAGTCTTCGACGCAGAGCATCGACGGCGTGTTGATGGTTTCGCCTTCGAAAATCCCACTGATCAATTTGCCGCCGGAGGTCATGCGGAAAATCTTGGGCATGGGCCAAGGTGGTGAATAGCTTTCTAGTCTTGCAATTGCGCGGGGACTGAGAATGATCACGCCATGTGCACCCTCCCCGCCCAGCACTTTTTGCCAGGAGAAGGTCACCACATCGAGTTTCGAGAAATCCATGGCTTGCGCAAATGCTGATGACGTCGCGTCACAAATGGTCAAGCCTTCGCGGTCATCGGGAATCCAGTTGGCGTCGGGCACGCGCACGCCTGAGGTCGTACCGTTCCATGTGAAAATCACATCACGGGAAAAATCGGCCTGTGACATATCAGGCAGCACCCCATAGTCAGCCGTGAATTTGCGAATGTCTGGCAGCTTCAATTGCTTCACAACGTCCGACACCCAGCCTTCGCCAAAACTTTCCCAGGCGAAAATATCGAGACCGCGGGGGCCCAACAGGGACCACATGGCCATTTCGACGGCACCTGTGTCAGACGCAGGTACGATGCCGATCTTGTAGTCGGCGGGCACCTCAAGCACTTCGCGCGTCAGGTCAATGGCGCGCTTCAAGCGGACCTTGCCTTCACCCGATCGGTGCGAGCGGCCAGTCAGTGCATTGTTGAGAAGGGAAGCGTTCCAGCCCGGGAACTTGGCGCAGGGGCCAGATGAAAATTGTGCGTTGACCGGGCGCTGTGCCGGTTTCGAATCTGTCATTTTTGATCTCCATCCTTACAGATGGGTAGACTCT
>CAXTLE010000426.1:0-2541 GCA_964244855.1 uncultured Aestuariivirga sp.
GCAGCCCTGCGCCATAGGCGCCCGGTTTAGAGCCGAAGATGCGGGCGGTGGAGAGTGAGGCGGCGAGGGGGTTGTCTTCGGCGTCCTCTTCGAGGGCGGCCACGGCTTTGATGGCGCGGTCGAGCAATTCGATCTGAGCGGGAAAGGCATCGCGGAAAAAGCCGGAGATGCGAAGCGTCACATCCACACGCGGGCGGCCCAATACAGCGAGGGGTTGGACTTCAAAACCGGTGACCCGCCAGCTTGCGGTGTCCCAAACGGGCTTGACACCCATCAGCCACATGGCTTGGGCGAGGTCATCGCCGCCGGTGCGCATGTTGGCGGTTCCCCAGCAGGATAGTCCAACGTTTTTAAGGTATTGTCCGGTGTCCTGAAAGTGGCGGGTGAGAAGTGCGTCGGCAGAAGCCTTGCCGAGTGTCCAGGCGGCAGGGGTGGGCAGGGTGCGGTTGTCGATCGAGTAGAAATTGCGACCTGTGGGGAGAACGTCGAGGCGCCCGCGGGTGGGTGCGCCGGAAGGACCGGGGGGGACGGACTTGCCGTTCAGGGCGCGGAGGAGGTTTGTGATTTCAGAGGGGCCGCTGGAGGCGAGGGTGGGGCGAAGGGTTTGGTTGATGAAGTCCAAAACCGAGTGGGTTGAGACACCCCCTCCCGGCTTCGCCGTACTCCCCCGGCCCAAGGGGGCCAAGGGAGAAAGGATTTCTTTCTCCCTCGGCGTCTTCGCCGGGGGAGTACCCGAAGGGGGAGTGGGTGTTGCAACGAGTCGGGACGCCAAAAGTTCCAGACGTTCAACAGTGTCACCCACACAGCGCCATGGATCATTCGAAATTTCTGCTAACTCTTGAGACTTTGGCCCAGTCCACGTCTCACCCATGTCGCAATTCAGCGGATCGAATCCAAGTTCCAGATCGTCAGACAGAGCTCGAATGAGAGACGGTCTCTCGCCTGATGGCACGCGCGTCAATGCCACCAGCAAATCCGTCTCTTGCTGCCCTGTTGGGCTCTCACCCAGAATATGCAAGCCATCACGGATTTGCGCTTCTTTCAAATCACACAAAAACGTATCGAGCTTTTGCAAGTCTGAATCGTCATCGCCGGTGAAGCCTGCGTCTTTGTCCATGTTATGATGGCGCGTGAGGTCGAGGATGTTTTGTTTGAGGAGGACCAAGCGACGGCGGTCGAGGCCGGACGCGAGATAGTATTCATCGACAAGCGCTTCCAAATCTTTCAGCGGACCGTAACTTTCGGCGCGCGTGAGAGGTGGCGTGAGGTGGTCGATGATAACGGCGGATGCGCGGCGTTTGGCGGCTGTGCCTTCGCCGGGGTCGTTGACGATGAAGGGATAGATGTGCGGGATCGGTCCGAGGACGGCGTCGGGGTAACAGGTTTCCGAGAGACCAACGGATTTTCCGGGCAGCCATTCAAGATTGCCATGCTTGCCGTTGTGGATGATGGCGTGGACTTTGTACAGGTGACGGAGCCAGAGATAGGCCGCGATGTAGCCGTGCGGTGGAACAAGTGCAGGGTCGTGATAGGTGGCTTTGGGATCGATGTTGTAACCGCGTGCGAGTTGGATGCCGACAATGGTATTCCCGAAGGCTAGGAATGGGAGATGGAATTTGCCGTCGCGGACGAATGGATCATCTTCGGGTTTGCCCCAACGGACGTTGACTTCCGATTGTATTTTTTTTGGCAAGGTTTGGAATAGTTTTTTGTAGTCTTGAATTGAAAAGCGGGTGGCGGAATTTTTGCGATTGGCTTGCAGTGCTTCGATCAGCGCGTTGCCGTTTTCGGGGATGCCGTGAACGCCGAGCGCTCTCAAGATATTTATTGTCGAAGCTGGCGTGTCGTAGCCCACGCCGTTGGCGATGCGTCCTTCCTTGTTCGGGTAATTGGCAAGGATGATAGCGATGCGCTTTTGTTGGGGAGTCGTGTTTCGCAGTTTGCACCAGTTCGCGGCGAGTTCAGCGACGCGGGCGATGCGGTCTGCTACTGGCTTATAGGTGACGATGCGGCATTGGGTTTTTTCGTGCCAGAGGTGATCGGCTTTGAAGGAGATCACGCCTGCGTAGATGCGGCCATCGAGTTCGGGAAGCACGACTGACATGGCGAGGTCTTTGCTGGCGAGGCCTGCGGTGCTGTCTCGCCACTGTTCTTCGGTGTTGCCGCCGAGGGTGACTTGCAGCACGGGGCAGCCTTGGTTTGCGAGAACGTCTTGCTCCGGATTGCCGACAGCGAAAGATGTGGCGTTGATGATGACGTCTGCTGGATTTGCGGCGAAGTGCTCGCGCAGGAAGCTTTGGCAGGTTTTGTCTTTGAGGCTGGAGACGTAAATGGCGTGGGTGGTGAGGCCTTGTCGTTCGAGTTGTTCGATGAGCGCGTTGACGGGGGCGGTTTGGCCGCCTTCGACGACTGAGCGGTAGAAGATGATTGTGGCTTTGGCTGCAGTTCCGTCATTCCCGCGAACGCTAGATACCAGACTTTCCACGGGCGCGCTGGTTGAAAGTCTGGATTCCCGCGTTCGCGGGAATGACGGGGTATAGT
>CAXTLE010000427.1:0-2533 GCA_964244855.1 uncultured Aestuariivirga sp.
CGCTTCGACAGAGAGTGCATCGATATCGAGATAGTTTTCGCGGACAAGGCGTTCGCGCAAGGCCAGAACAACAGGACCTTTGGCGGCTTTTTCGAGTTTGCCTTTTGGCAATTTGCTCCAGCCACCGCCTGCCACGATTTCTTCGTAGAGCGAGATTGCACCCTGCATGGCTTCGGGTGAGCCCGCTGTGATCATAGCCGCTTCGTTCTGCTCGATGATGACGCCCGTGCGGGTGGCGAGTTTGCCTGACAGATCTACGTGTGGGGCCAATGCCGCTACCGAGTCGGTTTGCTGGGCGAAGGCCTTCGTGGACAAGCTTGAAAACAGGCCAAGACAGGTTAGTAAAACGGCACGGCGGGAAAGCATTGTTGTCACAGAGGTTCACTCAAACTGGTTGTTGCCGCATAGACTCTACTGTTGCGGTAAACGCCGCCTTAAGGCCGAGAAGCTTTTGATTGCCAAGTGCCCTTAAATTGGGGCAAAATGGTGAAATGCGGGGAAGCCGCCTGATCGGCGAAGGGGCAAACATGGGAAAAACTGTTTTTGGTGTTGCAATGGCGGCGCTTTTGCTGACGACCAGCGTTGCGATGGCCGGTGGCTTTGCCATTCGGGAGCAATCCGTCAAAGGTCAGGGCATGTCGTTTGCGGGTGTGGCTGCTGGCGGAGGCGGGCTTTCTTCGCTGTTCTGGAACCCGGCGATTTCGTCAGAGTATAATGAATTCGGTTTTATATCGGAAAATAACACAGCACTGGTTGCGCCATATTCCAAATCGAATCTTGGCAGCGGAAATATTGGTCAGCTCGCAATCGTACCTGCATCCTACGCCTCATATGGCCTTACTGATCAGTTCACGATTGCAGCGTCAATGAATGCGCCACTGGGCTTGACCACGAATGGCAATGATGGTTGGGCGGGCTCACCCTTGGGCGACAAGTCTGCGATCAAGACATATAATTTCAATCCCAGCATGTCTTACAAATTGAATGACATGATCAGCGTCGGCGTTGGCGCGCAGATTGAATATATGGATGTAAAGCTGACATCGCGCGCGTCAGGATCGGGCTCCAAGTTTTTTGATGCACAAGGCAATGACATTGGATTTGGGTTCACCGCAGGCGTTTTGTTTCAGCCCACTGAAACGACAGATATTGGTATCGGATATCGGTCGTCCGTCAGCCACATGTTGAAGGGTGACGGGCAGGTTGTTCCACTTGGTTTTGACGGCGACATTCGCGCCAAGTTCACCAGTCCCGATACGGTGACGTTCGGTATTCGCCAACAGCTCACGGACGACCTCACAATCCTGGGCGGCGTCGAATGGGCCAATTGGAGCCGCTTCAAGGAATTGCGCGTCAAGGATAAGACGGGTGCCACCAAAGCTTCGAACGCGTTTGATTGGAAAGACAGCTGGTTTGTGTCGGCGGGTGCTGAATATGCTTACAATGACGCGCTGACCTTGCGCAGTGGTGTGGCGTTCGAAAAATCACCAGTACCCGATGGCACACGTTCGGTTCGGGTGCCAGACAATGATCGTTATTGGCTTTCACTTGGAGCCAGCTACAGGATCACCGACAGCATGGTGGCCAATTTGGCCTATAGCCATGTGTTCATCAAGGATGGTGATGTGAAGGTGCCGAACACGTCATTCAAACAACATATTGATATCGTGTCGATTGGCGTAACCAGCGACTGGTAGGATTGTTATACGAATTGAGCTGTTTGGCCTTAAGGTTCTCAGGCAATTGTGTATTGTCGCTTTTTTATAGAATGTTCGTCATTTCAGCCAAGCGTAGCCCTTGCGGAGCGCGAGCTGGAACCCCGCTTTCTTTTAACACGTTAAACTTCCTGTCACCAAAGCGGGGTTCCAAATCGCCCGCGATAGGGCGGGCGTTTGGAATGACGTGTTTTTGAAATTTTTCGGGGTTTTCGGTTTGCTGTTGTGAACAGCATCACGCGGCGGAGGCTTCGTCCGCTGGTTCGCCCACACTCACCTCCGGCATGTCTTCGGCCTTGCGGCGGGTGATGACGATGCGGGGGTTATCGATGGTTGGCATGTCTGGCGCGATGGCTGTCGTTACAACGGGTGCGGCTTCTGCTTTGGCAATCGGCTCTGGATTTTCGGTAGCTTGACTGGCCTTACGGATTACAAGCTTTGCACCCACCGGAGCCGGCTCATCTTTTTTGACCGCATTCACATGGATCAGTGGTTCTGCCGCGGGAACCAACACTGGCCTTGGCAAGGCGGCTTGACGTTCGAACAGGTTTGAGTCCGTTGCGAAATATTTGGCACCACGATCTTCGTTTGCGACGGGCGCCATCACAGAGTCGATTTCGTCGGCCAGTTGTAAAGTGCGCACAATGCCCGCGTTGGAGTCGACGGCAACAGGCATGGATTTGCGTGCCAGTTCCGCCATGTCGCGGAAAATGCGGCCTTCTTTTGAAAGCGCTTCTTTGCCCAGCCCCAATTTGATCAGATCATTGCGGGCATTGGCGATTGCCGAGCGGACTTTGCCCAGATCATCGGGGTTGGAG
>CAXTLE010000428.1:0-2494 GCA_964244855.1 uncultured Aestuariivirga sp.
GCTCGGGCAAAGTCGAAGTCGACGGCACCATCCACGAAGCAAAACACATCATCATTGCCACAGGCTCCGACTCCGCCAAATTGCGCGGCGTTGACATCGACGAAAAACAGATCGTCACCTCCACAGGTGCACTCACCCTCGAAACAATCCCGGAGACCATGACCGTCATCGGTGCAGGCGTCATCGGGCTCGAGCTGGGTTCGGTCTACGCCCGCCTTGGCACCAGGGTCACCGTCATCGAATATCTGGATCGCATTCTCCCCGGCATGGATTCAGAAACCGCCAAAGCCTTCCAGCGCCTGCTCGAAAAGCAGGGCTTCACCTTCAAGCTCAGCCACAAGGTCACATCAGCCAAAGCCTCAAAATCCGGCGTCACCCTGACAGTCGAACCCTCCGCAGGAGGCTCCGCAGAAAGCACCACCGCAGACGTCGTCCTCGTCGCCATTGGTCGCACCGCCTACACCGACGGCCTGGGCGCAAAAGAAGCAGGCATTGCCCTCGACGAACGCGGACGCGTCATCGTCGACGATCACTTCGCCACCAATATCCCCGGAATCTACGCCATCGGCGATGTCATTCGAGGCCCGATGCTCGCCCACAAGGCAGAGGATGAAGGTGTGGCCCTTGCTGAAATGCTCGTCGGGCAAGCGGGCCACGTGAACTATGACGTCATCCCCGGCGTAGTCTATACCTCACCCGAAGTCGCCAGCGTTGGCAAAACCGAAGAAGAACTCAAAGCCGCAGGCACAGAATACAAAGCCGGAAAATTCCTCTTCCTCGCCAATGGCCGCGCCAAGGCCAACCAGACCACCGACGGCTTTGTAAAAGTTCTCGCCGACGCCAAAACCGACAAGGTTCTGGGCGCCCATATGGTGGGGCCACAGGCAGGCGAACTCATTCACGAGGTCGCAGTGCTCATGGAATTCGGCGGTTCCGCCGAAGACCTCGCCCGCACCACCCACGCCCACCCCACCCTCGCCGAAGCCGTGAAGGAAGCAGCCCTTGCCGTGGCAGGCCGCGCCATACATTCTTGAATTCGATTAAAATGCGATCGGTTACCTTAAACCGACCGCAAGCCTGACCTGTTACACCCAAATCCAATAAGAAGGTTTGGGTGGAAGAATGTCGAACAATCATGTGGACGTGATGGTCCTTGACGATGATGTGGACCTGTTGACCAGCGTTGCAGAACTGCTGGCCGATTCAGGCTACAAGGTCAAAGGCTTTGCTGATCCGGAAAGTGCGGTTGAATTTGCTGTTGACCGCAGCTTCACGGTAGGCCTGTTCGACTTCCGTCTGGGCTCATTGAAAAATGGCCTCGACGTGGTTGAAACATTGCAAGCCATGGGTTCAAAAGCCAATTTCGTTTTGGTCACAGCCGATGTCGAACGCGCCACACAACTTCGCGCCATGGGTCTGAAAGTGTTTGAATTCATGCGGAAGCCCGTGCAGCCACAAGAGCTGTTGGACACCGTTGAACGCGCCATGCAACAGAGCCGAGCCAAAGCCGCCTGAACCCCTCGTCAAATCATGCGGGAAAAGCTTTGCGATATTGTTCCAACAAATGCGCGCGGTTCACCTCAGTGTAAATCTGCGTCGACGACAAGCTGGCATGTCCCAGTAAATCCTGGATCACGCGCAAATCAGCCCCACTGCCCAGAAGATGTGACGCGAAAGAGTGCCGCATCGCATGTGGCGTTGCAGTGTCCGGCAAATTCAAGGCCGAGCGCAAACGCTGCATCGACAACTGCACAATGCGAGCACTCAGAACTCCGCCCTTCGCTCCGCGAAACAGCGGTTGGTCCCGTTCAGTAGGGAATGGACACAGCGCAATATACTGCTCCAGAATAGCTTTCACCTCCGGTAACAATGGCACCAAACGCCCCTTGCCGCCCTTGCCGATAATGGTCATCGGGTTATGCCGCAACTGCGCTTCAGTCAAAGCCAAGGCTTCCGAAATTCGAAGCCCACAGGCATAGAGCAGCGTCAGCACCGCCTTGTCGCGTGCTGCAATCCATGGCACCTCCGAGGCCAAGTCCTCATCAGCCGTCACCTTTGCCGCCATCTCAACCGACAACGGACGCGGTATGGCATGCGGCAACTTCGGTGAGCGCACAGCCCCATAAGCCTTGTTATGAAAATGCCCGCGCATCTCGGCAAAACGAAAAAACGAGCGCAACGACGACATCTGCCGCGCAAGCGAGCGAACCTCAATACCATCACTGCGGCGTCGAGCCATGAAACTGCGGAAATCGGCGAGGGGGAGTTCAGCCAAAGCTGCAATATCAGCATGCCCCCCCAGATGTTCAATCAGAAAAGCTGTAAACTGCTGAAGGTCTCGGCCATAGGCCTCCAGCGTTTTGGGAGAAACCCGCTTTTCAATTCTCAAGGAATGCAACCATGCCTTCGCCACAAGGGCGGCGTCAGCGGAAAGGTTGAACGGAGTGAGTGTCATAAGTTGAACCTATGCGTCAATGATTGACGCCCGCTTACC
>CAXTLE010000429.1:0-2472 GCA_964244855.1 uncultured Aestuariivirga sp.
GCCTTCAATCGTGTCTGCAAACGATTATCAAGGCGGCCATAACCGGACGCTTACAGTTGCTCGCGGCCAAGATCAAGGGCTCCTGCTTCAGGTTTGGTCATGTCCAGACGGCTAAGTCCAGCCCCAGCGCAAGGTAAATGCGATCAAACATTGAAAGCTCATGTATTGAACACGAAGTTGAGCATTGCGGTATTGGTTTTCGATATGGAATTCAGGCAACTGAAATTAGTGCATCGAAAAAAAGCGGTAGCACACCAACAATGTTGAACCTGGTTAGTTTCCAGAATTCTCCCGCCTTGTTGACAACACCTCAAAACTCGATATCGTCGTATCCAGATTGAAGGCGCGTGACGCCCGGTATCAGCATCTCTCCGGGATTGCTTCGCATTGAATTTCCATTAGTGGAGTCGGCCACCAGCGGGGGTTCTCAAGCGCACTTTGATTGCAAAACAGGGGTGCTTGGGAGGAAACGTACATGCAGAGAATTCTTAAAGGAGTACTTGTTGGCGCCATAAGTCTGGCGGCGATGGCGACGGCAGCAGTTGCGGCTGGTCCGGAAGTTGTGGCGGGTCCTGCGAGTGTGTCACCGGAATGCTTCAAGCCGTTTAATGCTGACACCAAATTCTTCAAATTCCCGAAAAAGCAAGGTCCCTATCGCATTGCTATGGCGAACGGTTTCGTTGGCAATACCTGGCGCATTCAAATGATCAAGACCATCAAGGCCTATGCCGAACAGCCGGATGTGGCTCCTGATGTGAAGGAGCTGAAAGTCGTTTCGACGGGGACTGACGTTGCGGCACAGATCGCTGCCATCGATAACTTCATCAACTCCGGTTACGATGCCATCGTCACCATTGCTGTGAACCCGACCGCGTTTGCTCCCGTCATCAAGCGGGCCAACAAGGCAGGCGTGATTTTGGTGCCGTTTGATAACGTATTGGACAGTGACGAAATCCTGCAGGTCAATGAAGATCAGTTGGGCATCGGCAAGATCAACGGCAACTGGATCAAAAAGAACGTGCCGAATGGCGGCAAGATTCTTGAAATCCGTGGCCTTCCCGGCAACTCGGTGGACCGTGACCGACACATTGGTTTGCGCAGTGTGCTTGAAGCTGCTGATGGACCGAAGTACGAAATCGTCGAAGTGGTTGGCAACTGGGACGACGGCACGGCGCAAAAAGTTGCTGCTGACGCCATTGCTGTTCACAAGCATTTTGACGGTGTCGCCGTGCAAGGCGGTTCTACGGGTGCTGTGCGTGCGTTCATGGATGCAGGCCATCCCTTCGTTCCATTTGCAGGTGAAGCTGAAAACGGTTTCCGCAAATTGTGCTCTGAAAATGCCAGCAAGGGTCTGCTGTGCTCGTCGGCTGGCCAGTCTCCCGGTCTTGTCGCCATCGCGATGAAGGCCGCGATCACCGCGCTCAAAGGTGAAACGCTGCCACAATATGTGTCGGTGCCAATACCGCTGGTTGAAGAGCCGGGCTTCAAGGCTGGAGAAAACTTCTACCCCGACTTGACTGACAATTTCTTCACGCCGAACGAT
Source organism: uncultured Aestuariivirga sp. (assembly GCA_964244855.1). Classification (GTDB taxonomy): domain Bacteria; phylum Pseudomonadota; class Alphaproteobacteria; order Rhizobiales; family Aestuariivirgaceae; genus Aestuariivirga. Next base: position 1,544 of record CAXTLE010000429.1, read on the forward strand.
TTCCCGCCCTGTGGCGTGACCATCAAGGCGACAGAAATCATGGGCAAGTCGGAAGCAGACCAATAAGTCTCAGACAGTGATTGTGAAAATATGCGGCGGGCAAACGGCCCGCCGCCTTCTTTGTGAGTATTTGGCGGCAGCATGGCAGATCGCATTCCACTTCTTGAACTCAAGCAAGCATCGAAACGATACGGCGGAATTTCGGCGCTAAGCGGTGTCGACTTTGCTGCCTATGCAGGTGAGATTCATGCTGTGCTGGGCGAAAACGGTGCGGGAAAATCGACGCTGATCAAGATTGCTTCTGGCGTGACTGATCCGACTGAGGGCGAGGTACTGGTTGAGGGCCGCGAGTTGTCGCTGCGCTCACCGGAAGAAGCCATGGCGGCGGGTATCGTTTGCGTGTTTCAGGAACTCTCGCTGATGCCTGACATGACGGTGGCCGATAACTTGTCGATAGCCAACCCACCCAAGCGCTTGGGATTGATTGATGCATCGGCACAACGGGCTCGCGCTGTTGAACTTTTGAAACGTGTCGGCTGCGAAGATGTGCATCCGCTTGAACTTGTGAAAAACCTGCCGCTGTCCCGCCGCCAAATGGTGGAGATCGCCAAGGCGCTGGCCAAGAAGCCGAAGCTTCTCATTCTCGACGAGGCGACATCGGCACTTACAGCCAAGGATGTTGAACGCATTTATCAGATCGTGCGGCAATTGCGTGATGAGGGTGTCGGCATTCTCTACGTTTCGCACCGCATGCATGAAATCGAAGCGCTTGCTGATGTGGCAACAGTGTTCCGCAATGGCCGCAAGGTTGAGACGTTCCGTAAAGGCGAACGTTCGGTCAATGCGATCATCCAGATGATGATTGGGCGCGATGTGAGCCATCAATATCCGGAGAAGCCAGTCTACCAAAGGTCGGGCAAAGCGGCCCT
>CAXTLE010000430.1:0-2464 GCA_964244855.1 uncultured Aestuariivirga sp.
TTATGAATCGGTCGAACACACCAAGCGCTACACCACCTTCGGCATGGCCACGGACCAGGGCAAGACGTCCAACCTCAATGGCCTCGGTGTCTTGTCGGAAGCCACGGGAAAAACCATACCGGAAATCGGAGTGACAACTTTCCGCCCACCCTACACACCGTTTTCATTTGGCGCCATTGCAGGCGCACTCACAGGTGAACTCTTCCTGCCCATTCGTCGCACACCGATCTTCGAATGGCACAAGACGCATAACGCCACCTTCGAACCCATCGGCCAATGGCGTCGCGCTTACACCTACACAGGTCAGGGTGAAGACAAGCATCAGTCCATCATCCGTGAAATCCTCTGTGTACGGAACAAAGTTGGGCTGCTCGACGCCTCCACCCTTGGCAAGATCGAGATCAAGGGACCGGATGCCGCCGAATTCCTCGACCGCATCTACAGCAACATGTTCTACAATCTCAAAGTGGGTCGCTGCCGCTACGGTTTGATGATGAATGAGCTGGGTTTCCTCACAGACGACGGCGTGACCGTGCGTCTGGCCGATGATCACTTTCTCATGCACACCACATCAGGCGGTGCTGATCGTATCGCCGCACATCTTGAGGAATGGCTGCAAACCGAATGGACTCACTACAAAGTCTTCGTCACACCCGTCACAGAACAATGGGCGCAATTTGCCATCGCAGGCCCCCGCGCCCGCGATGTTTTGGCCAAGCTCTCGCCCGACTTTGACATCTCGCACGAAGCCTTCGCCCACATGGATTACAAATCCGGCAAGCTTGGCGTTTATCCCGTCCGCGCCTATCGCATCAGCTTCTCCGGCGAACTTAGCTACGAAATCGCAACCCCTGCCAACTTGGGTCTGGGCCTGTGGAATGCCATCATGGAGGCCGGACAGGAATTCGGCATCGCGCCCTATGGCACCGAAGCGCTGCATGTGCTCCGCGCCGAAAAAGGCTACATCGTCATCGGCGATGAAACCGACGGCACCACCACGCCGCATGACGTGGGCCTCAGTGGCCTCGTCTCAAAAAAGAAAGCCGACTTCCTCGGCAAGCGCTCCCTCGAACAATCCTATCTCGCGGGGCCGAACCGCAAACAACTCGTAGGCCTTCTCACCGAAGACCCGCAAGAGGTTCTGCCGGATGGGGCCTATGCGGTTCGTGCCGTCAAAGACAAACCACCCATGGAAATGATCGGCCAAGTCACATCAACCTACATGTCACCCACATTGGGCCGCTCCATTGCCATGGCGCTCATCGAAAATGGCCGGGCGCGCATGGGCGAGACGATTTCGTTCCCGCTCGAAGGCGGCAAAGTTATCCGTGCCAAAATCAGTGATTTCGTTTTCTACGACAAGGAAGGAGCACGGCTGAATGCCTGAGCTCATCACCACCAGCGCCCTCGCCCATCGCAGCGAACCAGGCAACCTCAGCATCAGCATGCGCGAGATGACGGGACGCGGCATGATTGATCTCCGCGGCCTCAACACCGACCGCAAATTCATGACCACAGCCAAAGCAGTCCTGGGCCTCGACCTCCCCAAAGCCCCCCGCACGACCACCAGCTGGGGCGACACAAAAGCCCTCTGGCTCTCCCCCGACCAATGGCTGATCCTGTGTCCAGGCGACAAGGCCCAAGCCGTGACGGAGCAACTAAGCACCGCCCTAAAATCCATCCACCACCTCGCCGTAAACGTCTCCGACATGCGCGCCATCATCCGGGTCGAAGGTGAACATGCGCGGACGACGGTGATGAAGGGAACCTCAATCGACCTGACCCACGGCGACTATCCCACAGGCACAATCCGCCGCATGAAATTTGCCGAAGTGGGCGCCCTGCTGCACATCGTGGAAGAGAACGTGATCGATGTTTATGTGTTCCGGTCTTACGCTGTTTATGCGTGGGAGTTTCTGTTGAAGGCGGGGCGGAGGGGGAGTGAGGTTGGGTTGTTTACGAAGGTGGGTTGAGTAACTTTCAAAAGTACTGCAGCCGTCATCGTAACGGGATGCTGCCTTGCTATCTCTAAAAAATACTAAAATGTGTTGTAAGCTTTTTTACAACTAGAGCTTTTTCCAATCATGCAGGCGCGTAACCAGCGTTGCTGAAGAAGTTGCGGCAGTTTGTTGGTGATATCGTTGGCAAGACGTCAGCGATAGCGTCCCAGAGCTTGGTGATGGTTCTGGCGGCGATTTTCTTCAGGCCCGCTTTGAGTTTTGAGAATGCGTTTTCGATGGGGTTGAGGTCAGGACTGTAGGTCGGCAGAAAGCAAAGTTCAGCGCCTGAAGCCTCAACCGCCTTACGCAAGGCATCACCCTTGTGTGCCGGCAGATTGTCCATGATCACAACATCTCCGGGAAGCACGGGGACTGCTTGCTCTTTCTTGCAAGCTGTCCCCGACCTTCGCAGCGTTCGAAGTTCAGGGACAGTTTGCATAAAAGCAAACAGTCCCTTCTCATAT
>CAXTLE010000431.1:0-2462 GCA_964244855.1 uncultured Aestuariivirga sp.
AAAAACGAAGCGGCCCTCACAGGCGCTACTGCCGCCAAATGGGGTGAGTTCAAATCTTTCCTGAAAACCCATGAAGAAACCCACCGCAGCATCTGGATGGGTTGCGCCAAAAATCTGGAAGCGCAAGTCAAATCGCTGCACAGCAATGATTGCAAAGCTTTGGATAGGCAGGCGGCTGCGCTGTGGAAAAAAATGCGATCCAGTTGCGACAGCAAACATGCAGCTTTTGACGCGGCGGAACAAAAGCGCCTGTTGAAGCATCCCTTCGTCCGTTTGGTTTTGAACCAGCGCCTGACCGCAAGCAAAGGCCTTCACGCAGCGAAGTAAGTCGTTACAAAACCCGTCCTGCCACAGCCGAAAGCTTTGCCAGCAAAGCGGCATCGCGTTTTTCCGGTGCTGTCATGATCGCATGTTGAAGTGCGTGGTCGGACCCGCCGGGGCAAGCCGGATGTTCGCGTGGGAAATCCCGTGCCAGTCGCAACACGAATGCTTTCGCCAAGGCAGAGTTGCCCTTCATCGTCGCCACAACCTGGGCCACGTCCACCGCCTCATGCTGCGGGTGCCAAGCGTCGAAATCCGTGACCATGGCAACGGTCGCGTAACAAAGCTCAGCCTCGCGCGCCAGTTTCGCCTCCGGCATATTGGTCATGCCAATAACCGATGCACCCCAGGAACGATGCAACTCCGACTCTGCGAGTGTCGAAAATTGCGGCCCCTCCATCACCACATAGGTGCCGCCAAAATGATGGGAAATATTTTCATCGATCAAAGCCTTTTCGGCTGCCTTGGCCAAAACCGGCGACACCGGATGTGCGAAAGGCACATGGGCGACGCAGCCCGTTCCGAAGAAGCTTTTCTCTCGCGCATAAGTGCGATCGATGAATTGATCAACGACCACAAAAGTACCCGGCAGCAAGTCCTTGTGCAGGGAGCCCACAGCCGAAAGCGAGATGACATCGGTCACCCCTGCCCGCTTCATGGCGTCAATGTTGGCGCGATAATTGATGGAGGTCGGCGAAAAGACATGGCCTCGGCCATGCCGCGGCAGAAACACCACTGGCAATCCCGCAATCTCGCCGATGCGAAGCTGGTCTGATGGGGCACCAAAGCTGCTCTCCACAGTTTTCCAGGTGGCACCATCCATAGGCAGATCATAAAGCCCGGACCCGCCGATGATTCCAAGAATTGATTTGGTCAATTAATGCTCCAAAACCACAAGTAGACAAAAAACAAAAGGGGCAGTCAATGACCACCCCTCTTCACTACTCACTATTCGCCCACTCAATGCTGATCTGCCCAAACCCGCTTTTTGACAAAATACAAAAGCACCGACAGCACCGCCAGATAGATCATCACCATAAAGCCGATGCGCTTGCGTGATTCCATATTGGGATCAGCAGCGAAGGCCAGAAATGTAGATACGTCACGCGCCATTGCGTCTGCCGTATTGGGTGCACCGTCATCAAAAACCACTTGTCCATCAGCCAGCGGAGGCGGCATGCCAATCCAGTGGCCCGAGCCAAAATACGGATTGTAATATTTGCCTTCTGGCTGTTCCTTCGCCAGTTCGGCATCTGGCTCTTCGTAGCCCGTTACGACCGAATAAATATATTGCGGCCCGCCAATGCCATTCCAAAGCTGGTTGAACGTGCCGTACCAGCCGGGACGAGACTTCGCGAGCAGCGACATGTCAGGTGGCACCACGCCGCCATTGGCGGTTTTTGCCGCTTCAGCATTTGCAAAAGGCGACGGAAAACGATCTGATGCACGACCTGGACGATCAAACATTTCGCCCGTGGAGTCCGGCCCGTCTTTCACCGTGAATGTAGCAGCGAGTGCTTTCACTTGCTCTTCACTGAAAATTCCACCTTCAGACAAGTTGCGGAAGGAGACCAACCGCATCGAATGGCAGTTAGAGCAGACTTCTTTGTAAACCTTGTAACCGCGCTGCAACTGTTCGCGATCAAACGTGCCAAATGCACCTTCGAACGAATAACTGATGCCCTTGGCCACTTTTTGCCCTTCACTTGCCAGCACCCCGACGGGGAGCAAGCCCAGTGCCAGTCCGGCCACAGCGATTGCTTTGAGTATTTTCATGAAACTATTTCTCCGCAATCATTCGGCAGGCTGAAGCCTGAGCATTTTAGTCTTGGCCAGCACATCATCTGCAATCGATGCCGGCAAGGGCTTTGGATTTTCCAACAGCCCGATCAGCGGCAAGATCACGATGAAATGCAGGAAATAATAGGCCGTCAGGATACGTCCCCAAATCAGGTAAGAGCCTTCGGCTGGCTTCGACCCGATATAGCCCAAGGCCACACAGGCAATGGCGAATACCCAGAAGAAACCTTTGAAGATGGGACGATAGTTGCCCGAGCGGATGCGCGAGGTATCAAGCCAAGGCAGTACAAACAGAATGAGGATCGATCCGAACATGGCCATGACGCCACCCAGCTTCGACG
>CAXTLE010000432.1:0-2458 GCA_964244855.1 uncultured Aestuariivirga sp.
CGTTAATGTACGGCAAGGTGGAACGGGGTTTTGACAATCCGGCGTTTATTGCGGGGGCGTGAAAAGTCGTTCAATTCTGCTTCAAATAGAATTCACCTGTCGAACTGTTTACAGTTTGGGGAAGCTGAACGCCGTCTGTCATTTCCGAAACAGTCGTGCGAACCCGCTTGAACATGGTGTCGATTTCGATGCCCGGAGTTTCCAGATGTTTGAGCAGCGCCAATGTAAACGGTGAGTCTGCGCCGTCACCATCAGCAGCCACCTCATTGGGCTGGGTTGCAAATGCGATCAACACGCCTTCGGCTTTCATATCGGCAAGGCCGTCTCGGTTGTCTACAGCGCGGCTGGTCAGTTTTGCCAATTTGAGCTTGATGGATCGGCTCAAGGGATTGTTGCGGCAGGCATCCAGCACCATCATGCGCATGCCTTTTACAGAACGAAGATCATCCAGAATCTCGTCAGCACTGACAAACTTGTGCTTCAGATCTGCTCTGGTTTCCAGTGACGCATCGACAGGCATCAAATAGTTCACGCCATCAACCTGCATGCCGTGTCCGGCATAAAACACCAATGCAGCGTTTGCGCTGTCTGACAAAACAGCGAAGCGATACATGGCGTCTGACATTGTAGTCTTGGTCGCATCGGTTGCGAGAATGACTTCAAATCCCAATCGCTTGAGAGATGCGGCCATGGCATTGGCATCGTTGGTTGGGTTAAGAAGTGCCATGCCGTCAGCATAAGCGCTATTGCCAATGACGAGAGCCACGCGTTTTTGTACTACATTAGGTTTTGGTGGTATCGGTGTTGGCGCTATGACTTTTTGCGGTGGCGGCGCAACGACAACAGGAGTTTGCGGCACCACTTTTTCCGCAACAACAGCAACTTTTTCTTGCGGAACGACGGCCACGACGGCCGTTTGCCGTATTTTGTTTTCTGCGGCTGCAATATCAACCAAAGTTTGTTTGGCTTCGACATAATCAGGTTTGAGCGCAAGGGCTTTCTCAACATTAATGCGCGCTTTACCAAGGTCGCCGAGAGCAAGTTCCGCTTCCGCCAAATGACGATAACTTTCGGGATTTTTTGCATCCAGAGAAATCGCAGTGTTCAAATCATTTCTTGCAAGCTCGAAATTTTGCAAGCGCAGGCGAATCCATCCGCGTTCATTGAACGCCAAGGCATATTTTGGATTAATTTTGACTGCCGTATCAGCATCAATGATTGCCTTGTTATACTCTCCCAGCACACCATAGGCGCGACTTCTGAGTTCATGGGCACCTGCCGACTCTGAATATAGTTTGATGGATTGATCGGCATCACCGAGGACTTCCTTGTACCTACCTTGGGCAGCCAGGCCTGAAGCCCTGTAGTAATACGCAAGTGCCTTGCTGACCGACGTTTGTTGGGGATTGGCAATGACATATGTGCACAATGAATAATTGCTGGTTTCGGGCGCGCTTACGCAAGCTCTAAATTCTTTTTGCACATCTGCAAAAGCGGGTTGTACAGCAGGCACTATGACCGGAGCAACAATGGTCTTTTGAAGCGGTACCTCTGCATCGGCGATTCGTTTCTTCGCCCAGTTTTCAGCATTTTGTATCTCACCGAGTGTCAGGGTTGATGAAGAGGAGCCAACATTAAGCGAGAGCGCCATTTCTACGTCTGATCGTGCCCCTTGCAAATCGCCCTTTGCCAGCTTCGCCTCAGCTCTTTCGCGATATGCTTCGTCAAAATTTTTGTCTAACTTGATTGCCTCACTAAAATCGGCAATAGCCAGATCATATTTTTTTTGACGGAAATAGTAGGAACCACGGAAATCCCAAGTGTCTTTGTCTTTTGGCTTGAGCTTGATGGCTTTCGTCATCTCAAGGATCGCTGGGGCAAGGTCATTTCTGCCTGCATATGCCAAAGCCAGATTGTAGTGAGCCAAGAAGCTTCCCGGTTTGATCTTGATTGCTGCCTTACAGTCGTCAATAGCTTCGCTGAAACCGTCTAAATATTTGATGTGGGCATAACAACGTTCTGCAAAGGCAAAATCTTCTTTTGGGTTAAGTTTTATGGCTGCACTGCAATCAGATATCGCATCTGAATAGTTACCTTTGTCATTGTAAGCCCAACAGCGGTTTGCAAACGCATAGGCTCTGTTTAAGTTGGTTTGTTTCTTGTTGTCGATGACGACGGAACACAACTTGATTGCAGTATCAACCGTTGCATCGCTACAAGCCGCATCTTCTTGTGCCAGCCCTGCAATCGCTTCGCCGACTGAAAGCACGAGCGCCGCAACAACTGCTAAAATCCGAACAAATCGCACCATGTTCAAATATCCCCCAGCGGAGCCCCACTTTGAGGCTATGCCTATTTTTACAAAAGAACAAGCAGAACGCCCTCAAAGGGTCACTACCCTTCTTTCCCTTTCATTAACCATGCCGAAACCTCTGCCGCCCTAAAACCGCAAAAGGAC
>CAXTLE010000433.1:0-2445 GCA_964244855.1 uncultured Aestuariivirga sp.
CGACGAGCGAATGAAAGGCCGCCACCAATTGCGGCATGGCCGTCATCGGGATGCGCTTGGCTGTGATGCCGCCGATGACGGCACCGATGCCGATGCCCGCGAGGATCAAGATCCACACCATCGGGCTTGAAGGTTTGGCGAGGGCGAGAGTTGTCAACACGGCAATGCCCATGCCCACCATCCCGTACATGTTGCCGCTGCGGGAGGTGGCGGGAGACGACAGCCCGCGCAGCGCCATGATGAACATGGAGCCTGCGACGAGATAGAGAACGGCGGCGAGATTAGCGGTCATTTCATTCAGTCCTATAGCCATGTCGCGAATCTCGCGGGATGGTGTCATCATTAAAGTCCGGATAGGTGTCAGCCAAAGTGCTATACTGGGACTCGGTGTGCATCATCATGATGCGCCAGCGGCCTTCTTCTTCAAACGCAAGAGTATAGAGTTGTATGACGGCTTTCTTGCCATCAATGGTCAGTCGATTGATCGTCGGGATCATCACAATCGGACGACCGGACTTCAGCTTCATGGCGTAGACGTGATTAACGTCAAACTCAAATGACTGGTCACCCTCAAGTTTCGACTGTGTCCATTGCTTACGAAGTTCCGCTTCGGTCACTTTCGCTCTCTTAGCAACTTCCCCAAGCAATTTTGAAGGGTAGGACTCCAAGGTCTTTGAAGCGTCCTTGCTAACCACAGACTGCTGCAGGTCTGCCAACACTGCCTTCAATTCAACGGGTGCTACAGCCAAGTATTTGTTGAAGTGATCAGCTTGGACCGATGACACAAGCAAAAATGCGACGAAAACAAGCGACATTGCTGCCTTCGCAACACAGGTGTTTCGAGCCGCCAGACGCATTACTTTTCTTTCTTCTTGTACATGGCGAGCATGCGCGAGGTGACCATGAAGCCACCGAAAATATTGATTGACGCGAGGATGAGGGCGAGGAAGCCGAAGATCATGGCAGTGGTGGAGCCTGAGGCTACGCCGCCTGCGCCCACGGCAAGCAAAGCGCCGACCACAATAACAGAAGAGATGGCGTTGGTGACGCTCATCAGGGGAGTGTGGAGGGCGGGGGTGACGTTCCACACGACGTAGTAGCCCACGAAAACCGCCAGCACGAAAATGCCGAGGAGCGAGATGAAGGGATCGATTGCCATGTGTTCCATTAGGGTGCTCCGACAGTTAGAAAACGTTTCTTGTCCCTCCCCCTTGTGGGGAGGGTCGGGGTGGGGGTCGCTCCGGACGCTGGGAAAGAGAAAGAATTCTTTGCAACCACAACAGTCTGAGCGACCCCCACCCTAGCCCTCCCCACAAGGGGGAGGGGACGACCGTCGATAAGAGAACGATCAAGGGTCATATCATGCGCCACCATAAATCTTGTGCACCAGTTTGCCACCCTTGGCGATCATGGTGCCGCTGATGCATTCGTCAGCTTCGTCGATTTTCAGGGTGCCGTCTTTCTGGATGATGAGGTCAAGGAAGTTGGCGATGTTTTTGGCGAAGAGTGGTGCGGCGTTGCCTGCGAGTTTACCCGCGAGGTTGACGGTGCCGATGATTTTGACGCCTTTGTGCTCGACAATCTGGTCGGGCTTCGACAGCGGACAATTGCCGCCCCGCTCCACTGCCAAATCAACGATGATGGAGCCGGGCTTCATGCTCTCGACCATGGCTTGGGTGATCAGCGTTGGCGCGGGGCGACCGGGGATCAGGGCGGTGGTGATGACGATGTCTTGTGACTTGACATGGCCTGCCACGAGTTCCGATTGTTTGGCTTTTTCTTCGGCGGTCAATTCGCGGGCATAGCCAGCAGCGGTCGCTGCTTCGGCGAGATCGACGTAGATGAATTTGGCGCCCAGCGACTTCACCTGCTCTTCCGTGGCCTTGCGCACGTCGGTGGCGGAGACGATGGCGCCCAGGCGCCGTGCCGTTGCGATGGCTTGCAGGCCAGCCACGCCCACCCCCATGATGAAGACCTTGGCGGCGGCGACGGTGCCTGCGGCTGTCATCATCATCGGGAAGGCGCGGCCGAAGTTTGCGGCGGCGTCGATGACGGATTTATAACCTGCGAGGTTGGCTTGCGAGGAGAGAATATCCATGCTTTGGGCGCGGCTGATGCGTGGCATCAATTCCATTGCGAAAGCAGTGACGCCGGACTTCGCAAAGACGTCCAGCGCTTTCCGGTCGCCATAGGGTTCAAGGCCGCCTGCGATGATGGCTCCGGACTTCATGGCTTTCACCAGTTTGTCGGATGGGCGGCGGATGGTGAGGATGATATCGGCGTCTTTGACGACGGCTTCGCCCTTGACGATGCTGGCACCGGCGTCGGTATAGGCCTCATCCGAAATATTGGCACCCAGACCAGCGCCCGCTTGCACGCTGACAGTGGCACCCTTTTTGACATAGGCCTTCACCGTGTCCGGCGAGGCCGCCACACGCGCCTCCC
>CAXTLE010000434.1:0-2439 GCA_964244855.1 uncultured Aestuariivirga sp.
CGATTGCGCTGCTCGACCCGGTGTTCAAGGAATATGTCGCCGTCAGCCGCGCCACCGCCGTGCGCATGGCACTGCAGGGCGGCCTGTCCGGCTTTGCGCAGGGGCTGACGTATGATGTGACGATCGACAAATATGTGTCCACCACCACACAACAACTCGTGCCCATGTTCAAGGCGATCATGGATGCGGCGCCTGCCGACAACACCGGCAATGCCATCGACCATTATCTCGGCAAATGGAACGAAGTGCTGTGGGAGGTTTACCCCGACTATGTGATCAGCGGTGGCAACACCCTGCTGGGCGGGGCCATGGCCTTCGACCAGACGTTTATTTTGCAACAGGTGATCGCGGCCTATGAAGCCAGCGCCATCCACGAGCACTACGACATTCGCGGCGTGGCGCATAACCTCGCCGTCGATGACGCGAAGATCATCACGCCGGGAGTGGATGCGGCGGTCGCAGGCACGGCCAAGACCGACTTCTTCTACATCACACCGGGGGATCATACTTATACGGGTGGTGCCGGGAGTGACTTCTACTTCGTGGGGAAAAATTCCGGGAATGACAATGCGCAGTTGAGGTGTGTTGCGTGATACTGGACACTTCAAATCGCTGTCCATCAAACTCCAAGATTTGGGGCGGTGTTATACTTGTTTACGCTTTGCTTTTCGGAGGCGTTTGGCTAACGCACGGTGCTCTTGATCTGCCTGATTTGCCTATAACGCAGGCTAGGAACTTATAGATGTATCAGAGAGCCGAAGAAATTATCTTCATAAGCGAATTTGCGGGGTTTACTTCGATACTTTATTACGCTGCCCTGCAGGTTATGGGCGCACTTGCGATTACTTTTTGGGATCGTAATTTCCGTATTTGGGCGGCATTGCTCAATTCAGTTCCTGCGGTTGCTGTTCTTCTTTGCGTTTTTGCGTACAATTACCAGTACGGAATTGGAACTGGCCACGACAAAGCAGGTGTGCGCTGGGAAGATTTTTTATACCCTAATTTGTTGTTTGAAATCTATTTGCTGCTGACGTTTAGAGCAAAAGGCGGGCGCACTCGTGCCCTAACTGAAAAAATTATATTCGTGGTTGTTTCGTGTTGGTTCATGTTTGTTGCTTTCGGAGCAGCAGCTATGGCGTTTGGTTGATTGGGGACGTAAAATGGATTTGAACGAAAAATTTTGGATTCCACAAAACAGCAAAGCCTTGAATTGGGTAAGTGACAACGCGCTAGATATTGTTGGAGTGTGCAACATTGTGGGATGCGATCCGCTAGCTGTAGCCGGAGCCATAGCGCGTGAAATAACTGCCGATAGCGATATCTATCCACAAAATGTTACGGGCTATGTAGCCTATAATTATCTGCGCCCTACAATTATCGCTGCAATTGAAATTGCATATATTGCAGGCCATTGGGTTTCAAAGCATGATTATTTTGTCCATGAGTACGAAACATCAGTTGGCTTAGCACTGGAAACACCTCCCGGAAGATTGGAAAAACTTGCTCATCCTGGGCTTAACGATGTCGGGCCGGGCAAGATCAGAATAAATACAGCGATTTCTTTGCTTCGACAGTATGTAGCAAATGAATCTCAACTCTATCCAAACGATGAACTTGGTCTCCTGAAATACAAAGATCGTTACGATTTGCTTGTTGACGATCTTTTTGAAGATAATTCAGTGCAAATAAAATTTGCGGCTCTGATGATCAAAAATGCTGAGAATTATTTCAAACATACAACTGTCTACGACCCCGAACGTTATGCAAGCGCTGAGGAGCAATGGAACAGTTACTCCACCGAACAGCGGTCGGCCCTATTGATAAAATACTATGCGAGCGGCCCAATTACACTTGAACGAGAAACTGCGGCCGCCAATTACAGAGAATTCAATCTCGCTGGTGTAGGCAGTAACATCACTCTCTTTGAAAATAACTTGCATCAATTGCAGCATTCTATCGGGATTCACTATGCTCCACATTTCGAAGTTACGCTTCCAAAAAAAGATAAGATACTGATCGAGTATAGTGGTACGAAAGCTGATCCCGATGGTCTGCACCTCGAGCTGTTCAGCTACAAGACACTTGCAGGTCAACCAGATGCCTTGGCCGTCAATGACACAGAACGCGTGGGAGAAATTCGTATTGATGTTTTCAATACTGTAATCCTTTCCAAGTATAATGATACTTTGAAAGGTGAGGATATCAGTGCACAGACAAAACCACTACTCATCGACGCCGCGAATGGCAATGATACCATTATCGTCAAAGGCGGCAGCAACATCACCATCTATGGTGGTGCGGGGCGCGATTTCATTTACAACAAGTCCGCTGGCGGCATCATATACGGTGACACCTACGACGGACTCGATCCACTTACCAACCAACTGATCAAGGCCGAGGTGAATGCGGATGCCGGGGCCAAGACGGGGGCGTGGCATA
>CAXTLE010000435.1:0-2435 GCA_964244855.1 uncultured Aestuariivirga sp.
ACAAGGATGATGTGCGTTTGAATTTGTCGGTGGCGCGTGTCACCGAAACCGGATTGCCGCTGGTCTATCTCAATCAGATCGGAGGACAGGATGAGTTGGTGTTTGACGGCGCGTCGTTTGTGTTGAATGCGGATCGTTCACTGGCGCTGCAAATGCCGATGTTCGAGGAAGCGCTGGCGATGACGGAGTGGAACCGCACCGCGTCCGGTTGGGTGATGGACAAGGGCGACATCGTGCGCCTGCCCGAACGCGAAGAAGAAACATGGAAGGCCTGCGTGTTGGGTCTTCGTGATTATGTTTTGAAAAACCGCTTTCCCGGAATTGTGTTGGGCATGAGCGGCGGTATCGACTCCGCCGTGGTCGCCGCCATGGCCGTTGATGCACTGGGGGCCGACAAGGTGCACTGCGTGATGCTGCCCTATGCCTATACCTCGCAGGATTCTTTGGTGGACGCAGAGGAGTGCTCGAAGCGATTGGGTGTGCGCTACGACGTTGTGGCGATCAAGGAACCGGTAGAAGGATTTCTCTCGGCTCTCGGCCTCATGTTCGCAGGACGCAAGGAAGATATCACCGAGGAAAACATGCAGTCACGTTCGCGTGGTGTTATCCTCATGGCGATTTCCAACAAGATGGGTTCCATGGTTCTGACCACGGGCAACAAGAGCGAAATGAGCGTCGGCTATTGCACACTCTATGGCGACATGAACGGCGGCTTCAACCCGATCAAGGATGTGTACAAGACGGAAGTCTATCGTCTGGCCGCATGGCGCAATACGTTGTCAGAAGTCATCCCTGTACGGATCATTACGAAAGCACCGACTGCCGAATTGCGTGAAAACCAGAAGGATCAGGATTCACTGCCACCCTACGAGGTGCTCGACGACATACTCGACGGGTTGGTTGAGCGAGAACAATCGGTGGCCGAGATTGTGGGGCGCGGGCATGATGTGGCGTTGGTCAAGCGCATTCAGCATTTGCTCTATGTAGCCGAGTATAAGCGGCGACAGGCCGCACCGGGGGTGAAGATCACCCGGCGGAATTTCGGGCGGGATCGGAGATATCCGATCACCAATGGTTTCAGGGACAACCTATCGTGAAATGGGTCACACTGTTTTCACTGAAAGAAACGCATCTTGGTCGAGGCGTACGTTTTCGTTTTCCAGCCGGTTATCCATACGAGCACGTGGTCGAGTTCATGCTGTTTGATACACCGTTTTCGCCGAGTGGGCATGGCGTGCTTGTCACCAGCGGGTACAAGGCCGGACTGACAAATGTGCTTTTACCAGAGGAAGCCAAATCCGAAGGAAATGTTCACGGTATCAGCACCGCCTGGATGAAGAAAAACTTTCGAAAATGGATTTGGAACGTCTCGACGAAAAGCGTTTTTGTCAACCTTGCACAAGCACCCGTTCCGCGCTTACCAAAGATTCTGGACTAGCAGAACAACTCAGACGGTTTCTGCTGCTCTTCTGAATAGCGGTTCCCGTGCGCAAAGCCTGCAGGGAGGATGGCTTCGATTTCAGCCATATCTGCGGTTGTCAATGTGATGTTTGATGCCGCCGCATTCTCCGTCAGATGTTCGGCAGTGCGTGTTCCCGGAATGGGAATGATGTGCGGCGCGCGGTGCAGCACCCAGGCGTTGGCCAAAGTGGCGGGGCTCCATCCGCGTTGTTTCGCGTAAGTCTTGAAGCGTTCGATATAGGCCATGTTGCGCGGATAGTTCTCTGCATCGAAGCGCGGCATATTGCGACGGAATTCATCTGGGAAAGTTGTGGGGTCCAACACCACGTCACTCAACACACCACGGCACAGCGGCGAGAAGGCGATGAAAGCGGTGCCCAACCGTTCACAGGCTTGCAGCACGCCAAGCTCCGGCAGCCGGGTTGCGAGGGAGTATTCACTTTGCACGGCGCGGACATGATGCACCGATGCGGCACGTTCAAGTGATGAAGGCGAGATTTCGGAATAGCCAATACCACCGATTTTGCCTTCCTTGACGAAGCCTGCAAGCGTACCCGTCACATCCTCAATCGGGATCGACTGGTCGCGGCGGTGGATGTAGTAGAGATCAACGTGGTCAACGCCGAGACGTTTAAGCGAGCCTTCAAGGCATTCGCGCATGAAGCCTGCTTCATTGGAAATGCCTCTGGGGTTGATACGGAAGCCGCCTTTGGTGCCAATTGAAAAGCGCTTTTTGGCGCTTGGGTTTTTCTTGAAGTAATTGCCGATCACGTCTTCGGAGATATGTGGGCCGTAGATCAGCGCTGTATCGATGTGGGTGACGCCGAGATCGAGGGCTGCGTCAAGGGCACGGTGGCTGGTGGCTTCATCGGTTGCGCCGAAAATGCCGCCGAAGCTCATGGCGCCGAAACCCATTTCGCCCACCATGGGGCCGCCCTTGCCCAATTGTCGCTGTTTCATGCCGCTCACTTCTC
>CAXTLE010000436.1:0-2434 GCA_964244855.1 uncultured Aestuariivirga sp.
GCACCGCTGGTGGCGAAGGAACGCGGCATCAGGGTTGATGAGGTGAAACAATCGCGCCGTGGTGCCTACGAAACCTATATCCGTTTGACCGTTAAAACCGACAAGTTCGAACGCTCGGTGGCAGGCACTGTATTTTCCGACGGAAAACCCCGCATCATCCAGGTCAAGGGCATTGAGCTTGAGTCTGACTTCGGCAAGCACATGCTTTACGTCACCAACAACGACAAGCCAGGTTTCATTGGCAACATTGGAACGCTGATGGGCAACGCTGGAATTAACATTGCATGTTTCCATTTTGGTCGTGTTGCAGCGGGTGGTGATGCCATTGGTTTGGTCGAGGTGGACGCACCCGTTCCGCAGGCGGTTATGGACGCAGTAGACAAATTGCCAAATGTGAAATTGGTCAAGGTTTTGGCATTCTGAAAAATCTGGTCGGAGTGAGAAGCTTCAAAACTCCGGCCGACTGCTCCTGATGCTGTCGCCGTTTAGGTAGCAAAAATCATGATGCAAAAGCACCGCGCTGTCGTGTGGTGACGGCTGCCAATGATCGTTGAATGCGCAAAGTTTCCTGCCATTTTTGAATTTGGTGAAGATTCAAATCGCCCTGCACGGCCTCATGCATATTTTCAAGAATACGTTCGGGAACTGGTCGACCGAAGTGGAAACCCTGCAACTCCTCGCAGCCCGACGCACGCGCAAACAGCAATTGCTCCTCGGTTTCCACCCCTTCAGCAAGAACGGGAACGCTCAGGGCTGCACCAAGTCCAACCACCGCTCTGAAAATGGCATCAGCGCGCGCATTGTTTCCTGTGAGTTGAATAAATGAGCCATCCACCTTGATGCGATCAAACGGGAACGAACTCAAAAGTGACAACGATGAGTATCCTGTACCGAAATCATCCATGGCAACAGAGATGCCCAGCGCCTTGATCTGGCGAAGATTGTGCAATGCTCTGTTCAGGTCGTGGATCAATGCAGTCTCAGTGACTTCAAGTTCAAGTCGGCCTGGTGAAATTCCGATCTCAAGCAGCGCTGAACGCACTTGTGTGACAATCAGGGGCTGACAAATGGCCTTGGCGGAAATGTTGACAGCCACGCGCGGCAGCCATGGATATTGAGCCAGCAATTTGCAGGCCCGCATCAAAACCCAATTGTCGATTTCGATGATCAGGCCGTTCTCTTCCGCCACTGGAATGAATTGCGCCGGAGACACCAAACCACGCCTCGGACAATGCCAGCGCAAGAGGGCCTCGAAGCCAACAAGTTCACCTGTTGTCGTCAGAAACTGTGGTTGTAAATCGAGACTCAGTTCATCTTCTTCAATTGCGTGACGCAGGTCGTGGGCGAGGGCGCGGCGATCACGGATATATTGGTCCATGCCCGCATCAAAAATACACACCGAGCGATCAATTTCGGACTTTCCACGATACATTGCAAGATCAGCGTTTGCCAACAGCTCCTGTCGATTGTTACCGTGCTGCGGGTAAAGCGCAACGCCGAGCGAGACGCTGGCCTCGATGCTCTTGTCTTCCCACTTCAGTGACATCGACATGCATTCAACCACGCGGTTTGCAAGTTCAAGTGCACTGTCTTGGTCGCTGTCGCATTGGATCAATACAAATTCATCTCCGCCCAAGCGCGCGCAGAACTCGTGGCTTGTCAGTGTTGTCCGCATCAACGATGATGCGTTCCGCAAAATATAGTCACCGGCAGCATGGCCGAAAAGGTCATTCACTTCCTTGAAACGGTTAAAGTCAAACAACAGCACAGCGACTTTTGTGCCCTCACGGCGTGCCTTCAGCAGGCATTCATCAAGGTAAGCGTTGAACGCCATACGATTGGGCAGACCAGTGAGCCCGTCCTGCATGGCAATGGCCCGAATACGTTCTTCAGCAAGCTCACGTTCACGAAGATCATTGACCCGGTCGGTCACGTCATGCAGCGCCAGAATGGAACCGCCATCAGGCAAGCGCGTAATGTGGGCTTCAAAAACCACAGAGCCGACAACAATATCCGTTTCGGCTGATGCATAGGCGTGGGAAATCAACTGCTGCTTCGCACCTGGCACATCACCAAATGCCAGCTTTGCAAATTGCGACATCTGGGCATTCGAAAGTGTTTCAGTGCCGTCAACGTTCAAAACAGCAATGGCGGATTTCGTGTTTTTCAGAATGCTCTGCAACAACCGTTGCCGGTCTGCATGCGCGAGCGCGTAGCGAACCGAGCGGTCAAGCACATCAGCCGTGATCGCAGTTTTCGGAATGAAGTCTGACGACCCGGCTTTCAAAGCTGCGTTGTCGACTAAATGATCAGATATGCCCGTCAACAAAATGATGGGTGTATCAATTCCGGCAGCGCGAACACTATTGATGAAGTCGACACCTGTGACAGCGCCGAGACGATAGTCACTGAACACAACATCGAATGCGTCTTT
>CAXTLE010000437.1:0-2433 GCA_964244855.1 uncultured Aestuariivirga sp.
ATCATCAACACCATGCACCGGGCGATGCGGGAGGCTGGGTTCGACAGGCCAGCAGGAAGCTTCTCAATTTATCATGGCGAAAAGCCGGTCATTGGCAAAGTGGCGGCCATTGGGCTTGCCGATGAACTCTCGGACCGCCGCTATGTCGTCATCGATGGCACCGATGGCCGCGTCCACTACGCTGATCTCGGCAACGTCAAGCCGGAGGTGCTGCCCGAGCGCGGGATGATTGCAGCGCTGGAGGGAACAGCGCATGAAAAGACGCGCAATCAATCAAACCGCCTCAGGATTTTATCATACCTCAATCTGGAACGGCTTGAGACAGCAGAAGGTCTGACGTGGCTGGACAAGGAGCTGGCCAGCACATCTCCAACATCTGTAAGTGACCAAGGCTTCGGCAGCGATGTGAAGGCAGCCCTTCGCAATAGGCTGCAATGGTTAACCGAGCGCGGGATGATCCAACTCGCAGCAGATAACAGCGTCCGCCCCACTGCCACAGCATTGAGAGGACTGGCCGAGCATGACGTGAGCGCTGCTGCCCAAACCTATTCTGCCACCTCTGGCCTGCATGCAGCCCAGCTGATGGACAGCGAGCGATTTGAAGGCACCTACACACGTTCCATACCTCTTGCCTCAGGCAAGTTCGCGGTCTTTCAAAACAGCAAGGAGTTTACTCTTGTGCCGTGGCGACCAAGCTTCGAAGACTTCAAGGGCAGGTCAGTCAACAGAAAAGTCACAGGCTCCACAATTGCCTGGGAGTTGGCAGGGCGCACAAGAGGTTTGGGCATCTGAGAGAAACAATCGACATCATGAACACCGCTCGCGGAGTGGGCAGTCGCTTCCTCCTAGGCCCGCTGCGGCGGGCCGCAACTGCGCAGGAACTCAGAGCACTCATTGCTTGACTTCGCACACGTATGCGCAGTCCTTCGCGTTGCTTCGGCCTGCGGTGCGGCCCGCCTCCATCAGCGGGCCCGTCCGTCGCTCTTGCCGCCCACCCCGCTCTCTGGGTTCAGATGCGAAAGTGAGGTGGCAAAGATCAAAACGCGATGGAGAAATGCAATGACACAATCGAAATCAAACGCCTTCCCCCCTTTTCCCGCATTTCCCAATTGGCAAAATCTTGTAACGGCCCCAGATTCATTTCCAACCGAAATATCTGCGCTGCCCAAACGAAACTGGCCATGTCACCAAAAACAGAACTCATACATCAACGCAAAGTCACCCGAGTTGTCAAAGGTGCAATCGCTGGGGGCTTTCACGTCTCAATGGTGAAGGTTGACAAGGACGGTTCGATTGTCTTGTATTCAAACACTCGAGAACGCGAAGAATGTGAAGAACCCCGTCTGCCACTCAAAGCCAATGAATGGGATGAGGTACTCAAAAAATGATCGCCAGAGCATTACCCAAATATTGTTCATGGAACACTGATCGACATGGTCGAAAGCGCGTCCGTTTCCGCAAGGGCTTCTATTCAACTTACCTCTCAGGCGTTCCCTATGCAGAAGACTTCATGCAGCGCTATCACGCCGCACTGGAGGGCAATACGCGACAACTCCAGGAGTTCAAGGAAGATCGCATCGAACCCGGCACAATCGATGCCGTGATTGTAAATTTCTATCGCTCCACCGACTTTCAGAAACTCAAATACACCACCCAACGGGTGCGCAAGAATGTGCTTGAAAAATTCCGTGTCCAACACGGCAAGAAGCGCGTGGCCTTGCTCTCAGCAGCTCACCTGAAAGCCATCATCGGTGACATGGCCGACAGGCCCGGTGCCGCCAATAATCTGCTGAAAGTCCTGCGTGTGCTTTTGCGACACGCCATCGACATGGGACTGATCCATGACAACCCGGCCCGCAATGTCCGCAAATTTGCCGTCAGCTCGGAAGGCTTTCACTCTTGGTCAGAAAACGATGTTGGGGCTTTCGAAGCGACGCACAAACCTGGCACACGGGCGCACCTTGCCCTTTCGCTTCTGCTCTACACCGGACAGCGCCGGAGCGACGTTGTGCGCATGGGATGGCAGCATATCGATGGTGACCTTTTGAACGTTGTGCAGGACAAGACGGGAGAGGTTCTCAAAATCCCGTTCCATCCAAATCTTGCCGCTGCAATCGGCAACAGGCCACGTACAAACATGACGTTCCTGTTGACCGAACTTGGTGCACCCTTCACGGCGGCGGGCTTTGGCAACTGGTTCAGGGATCGCTGCAACGAGGCTAGCCTGCCGCACTGTTCTGCCCACGGCCTGCGCAAAGCCTGTGCTGCCCGTCTCGCCAACGCGGGGTGCACCTCAGAACAAATCAAAGCCATCACAGGGCACAAAACTTTGAGCGAAGTGGCCCGCTATACAAAAGCTGCCGACCAAGAACGCAACGCCAAGCAGGCACTCGCCAATCTCGTGAGGTCAGAAAGTGAACAAGCCCGTCCAAC
>CAXTLE010000438.1:0-2422 GCA_964244855.1 uncultured Aestuariivirga sp.
ACCCACAAGAAGTGCCACCCCGAAAAGCCACGGCCAGTCTTTGCCCAAACCTACGTCCCCAATTCGCCCCACGAATCAACAAGGCCTGAGACTACGCTGTCTCAGGCCTCAAGTGAATCCCGATTGGTGGTTTATTCTATGGCGATACGCCTTACAGCTTCGCCACAGAATCCAATATCTTCGGCATCTTGTCGTAAAAGATTTCCTTGATCTGCGCCTCGGTGATCACCAACGGCGGCGAGAGTGCGATTGTATCGCCAGTAATGCGGATGATCATGCCAATGTCGTGGAACGCATTTTCCATCGCCTTGTAAGCGCGAAGTCCGGGCTTGCCCGCAACTGGCGTCATGTCGATGCCCGCAACCAAACCGATGGTGCGAATGTCTTCGACCAGTGGGTGACCCTGCAGCGAGAAGGCTGCATCGGCAAACGGCTTTTCCATTTTCTTGGCGTTTTCGAAAATGTTCTCGTCGCGATAGAGATCAAGTGTTGCCACACCCGCCGCTGCTGCCATGGGGTGGCCCGTATAGGTGTAACCATGGAACAACTCAATCACATGGTCCTGCGCGTTCATGAAGGCATCATAAATGCCCTGCCGCACCATGACGCCACCCAGCGGCACCGTGCCGGAGGTAATGCCCTTGGCGAAGGTGATCATGTCGGGAACCACGCCGAAACGCTCCGCTGCAAACGATGTGCCCAAGCGGCCAAAGCCAGTGATCACTTCATCGAAGATCAGCAGAATGCCGTGCGTGTCGCAAATCTCGCGCAGCTTTTTGAGATAGCCTTTGGGCGGCGGCAACACACCGGTTGAACCCGCCATCGGCTCAACGATAACCGCAGCGATATTCGATCCGTCATGCAGCACCACAAGTTTTTCAAGTTCAGACGCCAAGTGTCCACCCCATTCCGGCTCACCCCGGCTGAAGGCCTGTTCCTTGCGATTATACGTGTGGGGCAAGTGGTCAACACCCGCCAGCAAAGAGCCGAACCATTTGCGGTTCGCCACCATGCCACCTACGGAAATGCCACCGAAGTTGACACCATGATAGCCGCGCTCACGCCCGATCAATCGGGTGCGTGTGCCCTGGCCCTTGGCGCGGTGATAGGCGATGGCGATCTTCAGCGCCGAGTCAGCCGCTTCAGAACCGGAGTTGCAGAAGAAGGCATAGTTCAAATCACCAGGTGCCATCAGCGACAGGCGCGATGCCAGTTCAAACACCTTGGGGTGGCCGAACTGGAAGGTTGGCGCGAAATCAAGTTCCTCGGCCGATGTCTGAATCGCCTTTACAATCGGCTCACGGCAATGGCCGGCATTGCAGCACCAAAGCCCCGCCGATCCGTCGAGCAACGGCCGACCCTGCATATCAAAATAATGCATGTCCTTGGCCCGTGCGATCAAGCGCGGGTTCTGCTTGAAGGCCCGGTTCGGCGTAAAGCCCATCCAGAATGGTTCAAGATTGTTGGGTGACGGTTCCCATTTGGTCGGCTTGTTCATGGCGGGGGCACTCCAGGTTTTGATTGCCCTTCATAACAGAAAGGCCGATTCAAAGGAAACGGCCAGTCTGGGGATTAGTTCTGGCCAGGCCGCTTCGCCGTGAGGCGCTTCAACGTGCCGGGATCAACGCCAACGATCTTCACCGTGAAGTGCCCAAGACAGCGGTCCAGCTCTTCTTTGTACACGAGGTTACGCTGCGTGGCCAAAGTGCCGAGTGCACGTGGCCGCAACGTTTCCGCGTCCATGGCATTGCGCGCCGCGCCATATTTGTGACCATAGGCAATAATGACGAGGGGCGCCGGTTCCGTCAACGCCGCTTCGCTGGAAGATACAATATTCCCGCGCGCCCACTCATCAGCCGCCGCAGTCGCCTCAGTCCGGCAACTGGTGGCATCATAGGCGTGAGCGGCAGTGGAGGCCGCAAGTGTGGCAAATAACAGGGGGGCAAGTTTACGCATAACAACTCCAACCAGAAACGCAGCATCTGCCTGATCCTGCAATGATACAGGTCGTTAGTAAAGAATTAACTATGGTTAATGGGAGTCGCTTTGAAATCCGACTTGCGGACACACCCCCTCCCGGCTTCGCCGTACTCCCCCGGCCCCAAGAGGCCGAGGGAGAAACAAGCGCCAAGTTCTCCCTCGGCGTCTTCGCCGGGGGAGTACCCCGAAGGGGGGAGGGGGTTGTTGATCTGGGTGAAAACTACGGCGGCCCATGGAAAGAAAGTGGAGGGAAAGTTCCCGTCCGGGCTTTGAGCCAGCATGCGATAGTGTTGAAGAAGTAGTGGATTCGGCTCAGAGCCTGACCTTGAAACGCGGCGATTTTGGCCGGAACTTCGGAATAATTTAATACCCCCGCACTTTTCATGCGGGAAATCATCCAGGGTTCGCTCTCGCAGAGGCGCACGGGTAGAACCTGCCAGTC
>CAXTLE010000439.1:0-2413 GCA_964244855.1 uncultured Aestuariivirga sp.
CACGCGTTTGTAATGCTTGGCGAAGAGCTTCGATTCTTCCAGTGCATGGCCCCACAGATTGTTGAACCATTCGTCACCGGTTTTGCACAAGGCAGGCGGCGACATGATCATGATTTCGGGAATTTTGTAATCCGGCAGAAAATCAAAATGCTTCACCTGCTTGATGAGACGCTCCATGCCCATGGAGGCGTCAAAG
The DNA here is from genome assembly GCA_964244855.1 of uncultured Aestuariivirga sp. Taxonomy (GTDB): domain Bacteria; phylum Pseudomonadota; class Alphaproteobacteria; order Rhizobiales; family Aestuariivirgaceae; genus Aestuariivirga. Next base: position 197 of record CAXTLE010000439.1, read on the forward strand.
GCCGTGCAACGGTTGGCATATTTTATATCATTGGTGCCGAGCATAATAATGACAAGGTCAAGCGGCTGATGGGTCGTGAGGAGCATGGGCAGAGCAACAGCCCCGTTGCGCTCCGCCTCGCAGGTAGGGTCCGGGAAAACAGTCGTCCGCCCGTTCATGCCCTCTTCGATAACGCGCGTGTTCTTAAGGCCAGCCGCGAGCGCATTGGGCCAGCGGTTTTCGAAGGAGTGGCGTTTGAAAGTTCCAGCTTCAAACCCCCAAGTGAGCGAGTCGCCGAATGCGAGGATGGATTTCATCTGTCACATATCCAATTCCAAACAACGTCCAAAAGAATAGATACGCTTCCGTTCAAAATACTTGTCCAAAATATGCAGGACAGTAGCATGATAACAACAATCTCGCCGGAGTAAGTTTTGAACATTTCATTTCGAGACTTTGCATTTTGCCGCCTTCAGGGTGTCGTACAGAAACCCAACTTCTCGAATGCGCTGCTTTTGCATGTCATTGGCGTGTCCAGTTTTTTGCGCAGCAATGGCCTTGGCATAAAGCGGGTTGTTTCTCTTCCGTATATATTCAGGCAATATGTCTTTGCAAGTATTGCCATCCAGCCGGATTTGCCGACCGCCCTCTTGTGCACTCGCTGGTGCCGTCGAGATTGCAAATATGCAAAGCAAACATCCCAGTTTCTTGATCACGGTTTCAGTCGTCCCTCCAGCATATCCAGCCTAGGTTTCATATTTGTCATATCTTCACGAAGGTCTTCAAAATCCAGGCGATGTTTGGCCGTCAAACCGAGATGAACGAGGTTGTCTTTGCGGATCTCAGAAATGTCGCTCTTGATGTCGAGCACATGTTCGGAAAGATCGTTCACTTTTGCTTCCTGAGCTGCAAACCTGCCATCAACTTGTTTAAATCCTGCGGCAATATCGGATTGCATTTTCTGCAGAATTGGCAGCACTGCATCGGTTGGTTCAGCCATGATATTTTCCTTCCCTGCGACCAATATGGGATATTCTTAAACCAACATCAATCCTGGCTCTTCCAGATATGACTTAATAGCATTGATAAATTCCGCCCCCAGCGCACCATCAATACACCGATGATCCGTAGACAGCGTGATCGTCATCATCTGCTCAATCGCGATCTCATTGCCGCGCACCACGGGGCGGCGTTCGCCGGAGCCGATAGCGAGGATCGAGGCGTGAGGCGGGTTGACGATCGCCTGGAAGTTCTTGACGTTCATCATGCCCATGTTGGAAATCGCTGCACTGCCGCCGTTGTATTCCTCGGGCTTGAGTTTGCGATCCCTTGCGCGTTTGGCGTAGTCTTTCATTTCGCTTGAAATTTGTGCCAGGCCCTTGGTTTCGGCTTTGCGGACTATCGGTGTGATCAGGCCGCCGGGGATGGTGACGGCGATGCCGATGTCGGCGTGTTTGTGTTTGACCATGGCGGTTTCCGTCCACGACACATTGGCGTCCGGCACCTTGATCATCGCCATGGCCATGGCCTTGATGATGAAATCATTCACCGAGATTTTGAAAGCTGGAACGCCCTCTTTGGATTTCGGAGCTGAATTGTTGAGGCGTTCACGCAGGTCCATCAGATGGTCGAGCGATACATCAACCGACACATAGAAATGCGGAATGGTTTGTTTCGATTCCGTGAGACGCCGTGCGATGACCTTGCGCATGCCGTCGTGGAGGAGCAACTCATAAGAACCTTCGGTGAAGTTTTTGAGAACAGCAGCGTCCGACGGGCCCTCCCCGACGCTGCGCGTCGCCCCTCCCGCAAGAGGGAGAGGGGAAGTGGCTTTGAAGTTTTCCACGTCCTTTGAAATGATGCGTCCGTGAGGGCCACTGCCTTGCATGGAAGACAGGTCAATGCCTTTTTCTTTCGCCAAACGTTTTGCAAGCGGCGAAGCGAACTCCCTTCCCTCGCCCTTTACGGGAGAGGGTGCCGCGACAGCGGCGGGAGAGGGAGGTGGCGGCGTGCTGACACCCCTCTCCCCCTCAGTCTGCTTCGCAGCCTTCGGACCCTCTCCCGCAAGGGGCGAGGGTTGAACGTCACCCGACTTCTCCCCCTCAGCCAAAATCGTCGCCAGCAAGGTATTCACCAACACATCATCCGTACCCTCAGCCACCATGATCTTGTCAAGTGTACCCTCGTCAATCGCCTCAATCTCCATCGTCGCCTTGTCGGTTTCGATTTCGGCGAGCA
>CAXTLE010000440.1:0-2390 GCA_964244855.1 uncultured Aestuariivirga sp.
TACTTCGTCGGCCACATGCCCATGGGATTCTTTCCGATGATCAATATGGGCGAAGCGGCGATACTGTTGTGTTTCATCTATCTCTATTTCGCGACGGTTGGGGCAGGGCCTTATAGTGTGGATGCGATGGAGAAGTGAGACGTTCTGAAAGTGAAGAAGGCCGCAGATCACGCGGCCTTTTTTTGTTGGGGTTTGACAGTTGGAGATAGAGGGAAACCTTGCCTTGCTTTGCTTCACGATAGCTGCGTTCATTGCGTTTACATTGATCGTTTGGCATTGGCGAAATCGCGGGCCAAACTCGATAGGGTGCGGTTCTTTAACAATTGATTTGTGGAAAACGACGATGCGCATTTTTATATGCATTCTTTTGTTGATTGTTTCTGCTGCTTTTGCCGAAGCTGCAACGGGGAAAAACTGGTATCTTAGAATTGACACGGGTGCAGGAGGCGAAGCCTATGTTTTTAAAAGCAAGTTGGCCTGCGAGGCTGCGGGGCGGCGAATGTTAAAAGCGCAACAGCAAATCGACAAAGTATCGAAAGGTTATGATCGTAAGTACAATCGTAAGTACAGATGGAGCAATCCACGCTGCATAGACCACTTGCCCTATGGATATCTGCCGCCTTAAGAAGAAAGAGAAGAGGCAAGCTTCCCTGCTGATCGCCTTTTGATTGTTCTATAAAGATTGGGAAAAAACAATGGTGCCGCATGAAAACTGGGGCTAGCGTTACGGGTGTTGTCTGTTTTGGGTTTAAGACATCATGACTTTCAGACTGTTTGTTCTCGCCTGCCTGATCGCATTAGGTGCTGGCGGATTGTTCTGGTTGAAGAGCGAACACAAGCCGCAAGATGCCATCAGGCAAGCGGAGGTTTTCGTTTTTCTTCTCAAGGCCAAGAAATTTGAAGAGGCTTTTGATCTTACGCTGAAAAATGAATTTACAGGGCAAACACCGGCTGCATTCGAAGCTGTGGCGAAACGGCAGTTTTGTGCACTCGATAAAACCATCACGACATTTCCGTTTCAATCCAACGGAAATCGATGGCGACGATGGTTGAAAGGGCGAGTTGTTGACCCTCTCGAAGTGACTGTTGAATTTACGGGATCCTGTCTTTTCAGTGTGACATTGCACAACCTTTCGCCCATGAATTGGAAGGTTTATTTTTTCCAGAGCCATGCGGGATAAGGTGCAGCCGCCTGCATTTTGTTCACAGTCTTTGATGTCTAGCCCTATCGCTGGCGTCGCAGCTTCCACGTGAGATATACGACATTGACAAACACCAAGGCGATGCCTGTTATTTCCATTATGGCGTGGGCTTTTAGGGTGAAAAACTCCATCTTGAATAACTGGTCGACGTGGTGAATGGAGGCTGCCCTTAGTACCACGAACACCAAACTGCAGGTTATGCCCAAGATGGCCATCCATGAACGGGTAGTAACGGTTCTGAAATAAAACATAAATCCGAGCAGAAATACCACGGTGGCGGCAAGGCCTGCCATTGTCACATTGAATTGGAAGGCGCGGCGCTCGCGATACCATCCCTGAAGTTTTGACATGCAGCGACCGGTGGCCGTGAGGAATGTTTGCAAATCGAGCTGTTTGTTCAATCCAAAAAACAAATAGAACAGGAATACAATTACCCAGAACCCGACAAGGCGACGGCGATCATGGGTTTGACTTGCGGCCACGTCGATGATGAGTTTGATGATGGCAAGCACAAGTACAAGATAAGCAAGCGTGATAAGCCAACCCATGAGAGTGGGATCTCCCGCACGGAGATCCCAGCGGCTTGTCGCGCACGAAACAAGTTCTTCAATCACGCTTCAATCCAGTATTTCATGTTAGTGTATTGCGTCTTGGTCGCAAAAGGAGTTCCGCCCATGAGTCTTATACAATTGATTTATGCGTCCACGCCGTTCGGGTTTGATGATCCGACATTGAACCAAATTCTTTCGGTGGCAAAGCGGAATAATCTGCGGGACAACATAACCGGCGCCCTGATTTGCCGGGCAGATTTTTATTTGCAAATGTTGGAAGGGCCGCGCGCGCAGGTGACGGCGGCGTTTCACCGGATTTTGCGGGATGATCGTCATCTGGATGTGGTGTTGATTGGCTGCGGTGATGCGAAGGCGCGGATGTTTGCCGATTGGTCGATGCGGGATGACCCGGCGCGGTCTTGGATGTGGACTCAGGAAGAGATTGCGGGCGATGCCATTGGTGCGGCTTCAGAGGCTGATGTGCGGGCGGTGTTTGCGCGGGTGAGAGCGGAGATTGCTTGAAACACCCCACCCCTGGCCCCTGCCCGCAAGCGGGTAGGGGTGAATGGTCTACAGTTTCAGCACGTCCATCTGGATCGGGCCTTCGGCTCTTCCGTGGATGAATTGGTCGACGTAT
>CAXTLE010000441.1:0-2390 GCA_964244855.1 uncultured Aestuariivirga sp.
GGGCCTCGGTTGAACATCTTTTAAAATCCCTGCCTGCGGTTCCTGCAAGCTTAGCGATGAAGTGACACGACAATGACAAGCCTTCTGCAAACCGCTGACGCCGTTGCCGCCCTGCCGGAAATCCTGCTGGCCATTTTGGCCGCAGCCTTCCTGATGGTTGGTGCTTTCGCCAAGACCGAAGCCTTCAAGCTGGTGCAAGGCTTGGCTGTAGCCGCTTTGGTGTTCGTCGGCTTGCTGGAAATCTATGCTACAGGCGAGGGCAGGGTGACGGCTTTTGGCGGCGCTTTCATCGTTGATGATTTCGCGCGGTTGATGAAAGTGCTGGCGCTGTTTGCAGCCGCAGTGACAGTCATCCTCTCAGGAAAATTCCTGACCCGCGTTCACATGGGAAAATTCGAATATCCCATCCTCGTCATGCTCGCTTCCGTCGGCATGATGATGATGATTTCCGCCAATGACCTGATCGGCCTTTACATGGGCCTCGAACTGCAATCTTTGTCACTCTATGTCGTTGCCGCTATCAACCGCGACAATGCCAAGTCGTCGGAAGCAGGCCTGAAATATTTCGTTTTGGGAGCGCTGTCTTCCGGCATGTTGCTCTATGGCGCTTCGCTGGTCTACGGCTTCACCGGCACCACCACATTCTCCGGCATTGCCGAAGCGTTGCAAGCCAACGGATCAAGTCTCGGCATTATCTTCGGCTTGGTCTTCATTCTGGCAGGCCTGTCGTTCAAGATTTCCGCCGTGCCCTTCCACATGTGGACGCCGGATGTTTATGAAGGCGCGCCAACACCCGTCACAGCCTTCTTTGCGTCAGCCCCAAAAGTCGCCGCCATGGCATTGCTGGTGCGCACCATGGTCGGTCCCTTCAACCATCTCGTTCACGATTGGCAGCAAATCCTTGTTGTTGTTGCGATTTTGTCCATGGCACTGGGGGCCTTCGCCGCCATCGGCCAGAACAACATCAAGCGCCTGCTGGCCTATTCCTCCATCGGCCACATGGGCTTTGCATTGGTAGGTCTCGCTGCTGGAACGCAAGAAGGTGTTTCAGGCGTGGTAATTTATATGCTGATCTATTCGCTCTCAACTCTCGGAGTCTTCGCCTGCGTCCTCGCCATGCGCCGTGCCGGTTTACAGGTTGAAAACATCTCCGACCTTGCAGGCCTCGGTCGCACAAACAAAGGACTGGCCTTTGTGTTGTCGATGCTGATGTTCTCTCTCGCAGGCATTCCGCCACTCGCAGGCTTCTTCGGCAAACTCTTCGTCTTCATGGCCGCAGTGAAATCCGGTCTGTGGATTCTCGCGATCCTCGGCGTCATCGCCAGCGTTGTGGGTGCTTATTATTACCTCCGCATCGTCAAGATCATCTACTTCGACGAACCAGCACCAGCTTTTGACGCGATGGACACCGAAGTAAAATGGGTGGCCTATTTGTCTGGTGCATTCGCGCTGCTCTTCGTGGTCTTCGCATCACCGTTATTGACGCTGGCGGCAGCGGCGGCGAAGTCGCTGTATTGAGCACCTGTCGAAAACCCACCTTTAAATCGTCATTCCCGCGAACGCGGGAATCCAGACTTTCCACAGGCTCGCTGGTTGACAGTCTGGATTCCCGCGTTCGCGGGAATGACGGAGCTTTATGTGGCGTCGTGTCGAAATGATCCCAATCCGCCACTACCCCTCCATAGACTCCACCAACCTCGAGGCACGCCGTCTCTTCGAAGCAGGCGAACGCGGCCCGTTCTTCCTGCTTGCCGATGAACAGACCGCAGGTAAAGGCAGGCTCGACCGACAATGGGCGTCATTGCGGGGGAATTGTTATTCTACCTTCATGCTTCCGTTGGACGCTGAAATTTCTGTTGTCCCACAAATCGGTTTTGTCGTGGCCCTCGCAGTGGCAGAAGTTGTTGAGAAACACACAACAAAACAACCCCAACTCAAATGGCCCAACGATGTTCTCATCGGCGGAGCAAAAGTCGCGGGCATCCTCTGCGAGGTCCTCTCGCAACACCCGCTCAGCATCGCCATCGGCTGCGGCATCAATGTCGCCCATGCACCAATTGGCCTCACCTATCCCGCCACATGCCTCGTCGCAGAGGGCGCGACCGCCACGCGCGATGAGGTTTTCCAATCCTATCGTGCAGCACTTTCGTACTGGCTGACAATATGGAGTAACGGCCAGAATTTCCCCGCTATCCGCACAGCCTGGACCCGTCTCGCCATTGGCATCGGCGAAACCATTACCATGACCACCGGAACTCAACACTTGACCGGAACGTTTGAAACTATCACAGAGCAGGGGGCGGTGATGCTGAAGCCACCCCACGGACCACCCCACATTTTACACGCCGGTGATGTGCACATCCCGTCGTTGGCCAAATTGAGAAACGGAA
>CAXTLE010000442.1:0-2367 GCA_964244855.1 uncultured Aestuariivirga sp.
CCGCCGAAATCACATTCAGTCCGGACTTGTTGATGATATCTTTGCCCAGTTCCACGTTGGTGCCTTCGAGGCGCACGACCAGTGGCACCTTGAGCCCCACATCTTTCACTGCTGCGATGACCCCTTCTGCGATCACGTCACATTTCATGATGCCGCCGAAGATGTTGACGAGGATGCCTTTGACCTTTGGATCGGCAGTGATGATCTTGAAGGCGGCTGTTACTTTTTCCTTGGTGGCGCCGCCGCCGACGTCGAGGAAGTTTGCGGGTTCTTCGCCGTAGAGTTTGATGATGTCCATGGTGGACATGGCGAGGCCTGCGCCATTGACCATGCAGCCGATGGTGCCGTCCAAGGCGACATAGGAGAGGTCATATTTCGAGGCTTCGATTTCCTTCGGGTCTTCTTCCGAGAGGTCGCGGAGTTCGACGATTTCGGGGTGGCGATAGAGCGCGTTGGAATCGAAGTTTACTTTTGCGTCGAGGCAGACCAGTTGATTGTCTTTGGTCACAACCAACGGGTTGATTTCGAGCAGGCTCATGTCTTTGTCGGTGAAGGCTTTGTAGAGCTGGCCCATCATCTTGACGCATTGCTTGACGAGGTCGCCTTCGAGTTTCAGCGCCGATGCGATGCGGCGGCCGACATAGGGTTGGTATCCTGCTGCGGGATCAACGTGGATGGTTGCGATTTTTTCCGGCGTGTCGTGGGCCACGGCTTCAATGTCCATGCCGCCTTCTGTCGAGACGATGAAGGCGATGCGGGAATTTTCACGGTCAACCAGAATGGAGAGATAAAGCTCGCGGGCGATAGCGGTGCCTTCCTCAATGTAGAGGCGCTGCACCAGTTTGCCCTGGGGTCCGGTTTGCGGGGTGACGAGGTTCATGCCGAGGATGCGTTGGGATTCGGTTTTTACATCGGCGATGGATTTTACCACTTTCACGCCACCACCCTTGCCACGGCCGCCGGCATGGATCTGGGCTTTGACCACCCAGACGGGGCCGGGTTGGGATTCTGCGACTTTGACCGCTTCATCGACGGTGAAGGCGGGAGCACCTTTTCCGGTGACGACACCGAATTCGCGGAGCACGGCTTTGGCTTGGTATTCGTGAATGTTCATAATGCGATCCTCGTTATTCTTTCCTTCTCCCCTTGCGGGAGAGGGTGCTGAGCGACAGCGAAGCGGGTGAGGGATGTTTGAAGTCTTTTCACTTCCCTCTCCCGATTTGCTGCGCAAATCACCCTCCCCCGTGAAGGGGGAGGGGTAGATTAGAGTTTTAGGCTAATTCCGGTGCCAGGGTTTTGGCTGACGCCATCAGGCTGTTTACGGCGTCTACAGATTTCTGGAAGCCGGCTTTGTCGGTTTCGTCGAGGGCGACTTCGACGATGCGTTCCACGCCGTTTTCACCGATGACGACTGGCACGCCGACGTAGGTTCCTTTGACGCCGTATTCGCCGTTGAGGAAGGCTGCACAGGGGAGGACGCGGCGGTAGTCTTTGAGGTAGGCTTCGGCCATCGCAATGGCGGCGGAGGCGGGGGCGTAATAGGCGGAGCCGGTTTTGAGGAGGTTGACGATTTCAGCGCCGCCGTCACGGGTGCGTTGCACGATCTGGTCGATTTTTTCTTGTGTTGACCAGCCCATCTTGATGAGGTCTGGCACGGGAATGCCTGCGACTGAGGAATAGCGGGTGAGGGGCACCATGGTGTCGCCGTGGCCGCCGAGGACGAAGGCGTTGACGTCTTTGACGGAGACATTGAATTCTTCGGCGAGGAAATGCTGGAAGCGGGCTGAGTCCAAGACGCCTGCCATGCCGATCAGCTTGTTGGTGGGAATACCGGAGAATTTCTGCAGGGCCCAGACCATCACATCCAGCGGGTTGGTGATGCAGATGACGAAGGCATTGGGGGCATGGGCTTTCAGGCCTTCGCCGACGGCTTTCATGACTTTCAGGTTGATGCCGACAAGATCATCACGGCTCATCCCGGGTTTTCTGGGAACCCCTGCTGTTACGATGCAGACGTCGGCTCCGGCGATTTCTGCGTAGGAGTTGGTGCCGCGGAGTTGGGCGTCAAAGCCTTCAACGCCGCCGGATTGCGAGAGGTCCAGGGCTTTGCCCTGGGGCAGGCCTTCGGCGATATCGAAAATCATGATGTCGCCCAGTTCTTTCAGGGCTGCGAGGTGGGCCAGCGTGCCCCCGATCATGCCACCACCGATTAAAGCGATTTTCTTGCGCGCCATTCAAACTCTCCGTCCAGCCGCTTTCCGCGGCATGTTGCATTGCGAAATCGATGGGTTGTCTAGACCTGTTGCGGGGCAGCTTCAAGTGTCAACAATGGTCTTGCCCCACCAGGAGGCAGATTGCATTTCTTTG
>CAXTLE010000443.1:0-2365 GCA_964244855.1 uncultured Aestuariivirga sp.
GCCATGTCACTTCTCAAATCAGCCGGCACCGTGGGCGGCTACACCCTGCTCAGCCGCCTTCTCGGTTTCTTCCGCGACCAGCTCATCGCTTTCACCTTTGGTACGGGGCCAGTCGCGGAAGCTTTCGTGGTAGCGCAACGCCTGCCCAACCTGTTTCGCGCCCTGTTTGCCGAAGGCGCTTTCAACAACGCCTTCGTGCCGCATTTCGCCCGCATGCATGAAGGCAAGGGACCAGCGGAAGCCTTCGCCTTTTCGCGTGACATGTTCTCCGTCATGGCGACATGGATGCTGCTGTTGTGTGGAGCCTGCATGGCCATGATGCCATGGATCATGCCCGTCATCGCACCGGGCTTCACTGATGATCCGGAAACACTTTCACTCGCAACCGAACTCACCCGCATCTGTTTCCCCTATCTGGGCTTCATGTCACTGACGGCCCTGTTCGGTGGTGTGCTGAACAGCTTGGGAAAATTCACAGCCCCCGCCGCGGCACCCATCCTGCTCAACATTGTCATGATCCTGTTCAACCTCTTCGGCTGGTGGAAGGGTTACGGCAATTCCGCTGAAAGTGGCCGCCTGCAAGCCTGGGCCGTAACAGCAGCAGGTGTCGCGCAATTGGCATTGGTCATGTATGCGGCTTGGCGCGCCAAAGCCCCAATTTCGATGGGCCTTCCCAAATTGACCGCTGATGTGAAGAGCGTCATCTGGAAATCCATTCCCGGCATCATCTCCGGCGGCATCACACAAATCAATCTGGCCATCGCCACTGCCCTCGCCACCGGCTTTGCCGGAGGTGCGGCATTTCTCTATTACGCTGACCGATTGTTCCAGTTACCCCTCGGCGTGATTGGCGTGGCCATAGGCGTTGTGCTGCTGCCAACCCTCTCCCGCAAACTCCGCGCAGGTGACACCGATGGTGCCATGCAAAGCCAGAACCGCGCATTGGAATTCTCCCTCTTCCTCACACTCCCAGCCGCCGCCGCCTTGATCGTCATTGGTCGCCCCATCTTGCACACGGTGTTCGAACACGGAGCCTTCACCAGAGCCGCCACCCTGAACACCGCCCCAGCCTTGGCCGCTTTCGCCGCAGGACTTCCTGCCTTCACCGTGACCAAGATTTTTCAGCCGGGATTTTTCGCGAGGGAAGACACCCGCACCCCCATGATCTTCGCTATCACAGCGGTTGTCGTTAACGTCGCCATGAGTTTTCTGCTCACGCGATATTACCAGCATGTTGGCATCGCCGCCGCCACCAGCATTGCCGCCTGGGTCAACACCATGCTGCTCGTGGGCACCAGTCTGTCGCGCGGGCATTACAAACCAGACACACGCTTCAAGTCGCGTTTTCCCCGCATGCTGCTGGCAACGGCAGCGATGGCGGCCGTGTTGTGGGGTCTGTTGCGGCTACTTGAAAAAAACTATGCCGAAGGTGCAGGCTTCACCGCGTCCCTTTGGGGCCTCGCCGTGTTGATGTGTGCTGGCATCGCCGCTTATGCCGTGGCTTCGCAATTAACCGGAGCCTTCCGCATCTCCGATTTGAAATCTGCAGTGCGGCGGTAGAAAAGGACCTCATCAGCCCTTCGGGCAGCTTCTCCAGAGGAGAAGCAACAGGGTCGTCGTCCTCTCATGATGGTCAGGGTTTTAGGGAGGACTTTCAACCAGTCGCTTCTCCCCTGGAGAAGCTGCCCGAAGGGCTGATAAGGTCCTTTGGCAACAACAGTTACCTCTTTTCATTCTCACATGACATCGCTAAGCCCCCGACAGCGGCTGTCCAAAGCCACTGTCCACCATCACCTTCAAGGGTCCACACCATGAGCCAGTTCAACCCCCGCGTTTTCTCCGGCATGCAGCCCACGGGCAATTTGCATCTCGGTAATTATCTCGGTGCCATGATCAACTGGATCAAAATGCAGGCCACCCATGAAGCGGTTTATTGCGTTGTGGACATGCACGCCATCACCGTGCATCAGGATCCTAAAGCCCTGCGCGTTGCAATCCGCGATGTGACGGCGGCCTATCTCGCCTGTGGCCTTGATCCCAGGAAGTCGATCATCTTCAACCAATCACAAGTCGCCGAACACGCGGAACTCGCCTGGGTGTTCAATTGCGTGGCCCGCCTCGGTTGGTTGAACCGCATGACCCAGTTCAAGGAAAAGGCAGGCAAGGACAAGGAAAAGGCGAGCGTCGGTTTGTATATTTATCCAAACCTGATGGCGGCTGACATTCTGGCCTACAAGGCCACCCACGTGCCCGTGGGTGAAGACCAGAAACAACATCTGGAATTGACGAGAGACATTGCACAAAAATTCAACGTTGATTTTGCCGAAGCCATTGCCGAAGCAGGTTTCGGCGACCAGTTTTTCCC
>CAXTLE010000444.1:0-2351 GCA_964244855.1 uncultured Aestuariivirga sp.
ACGGGAGAAGGCTCAAAGACTAAAGCCTTCTCCCGCTCTTGGCGCGGGAGAAGGTGGCTGAAGGCCGGATGAGGGAGCCCATGTACAAACCCCTCTTTCCGCGAACTGTTATATCAGCTAGAGACCTCGACATGATCACCTCACGACAAGCCCCCGCCATCGCTGACCTGCACGACCTTTATGTGCGGCGCGTGCCGAAAATGTTTTACGATTATTGCGAGACCGGCTCTTACACCACGAGCACGTTTTTCGATAACACCACGGCCTTTGCCAAATACAAGATCCGCCAGCGCGTTGCCCGCAACATCGATAACCGTTCCACTGAAACGACAATGATCGGTGAAAAGGTTTCAATGCCCGTGGCGCTTGCACCTGTGGGCTTGACGGGAATGCAGCACGCCGATGGTGAAATCAAAGCGGCCCGTGCCGCAGAAAAGTTCGGTGTGCCTTTCACGCTGACGACCATGAGCATCTGCTCCATCGAAGACGTGGCTGCGAACACGACGAAGCCTTTCTGGTTCCAGCTCTATGTCATGCGTGACCGTGAATTCTCTCGCGATCTCGTCGCCCGCGCCAAGGCGGCGAAATGTTCGGCCCTTGTTTTGACGCTTGATCTGCAACTACTTGGCCAGCGCCACAAGGACACCAAGAACGGCCTCAGCGCTCCACCCAAACTCACCCTCGGCAACATTGCAAATATGATGACCAAGCCGCGCTGGTGTTTGGGCATGTTGGGAACCAAGCGCCGCCAGTTCGGAAACATCGTGGGCCACGTCAAGGGCGTGGAGAATATGGCGTCGTTGTCGGATTGGACCAACAGCCAGTTCGATCCGACACTGGATTGGTCATCGGTCGAATTCATCCGCAAGCAGTGGGATGGCAAACTCATTCTCAAAGGTATCAACGACGTTGATGATGCGATTATCGCCGCCAGCCTTGGGGCAGATGCGATCGTCGTCTCCAATCACGGTGGCCGCCAACTCGATGGTGCACCCGCCACAATTGATATGCTGGCCGCCATCGTCGACGCAGTCGGCGACAAGATTGAAATCTGGATGGATGGCGGCATCCGCACTGGCATGGATATTTTCAAGGCAATTGCTCTTGGAGCAAAAGGCACCATGATCGGCCGTGCCTATATCTATGGCTTGGGTGCAGCAGGCGAGCAGGGCGTCACTCACGCACTCACAATTTTGCAAAAAGAACTCTCCGTCACCATGGGCTTGGCAGGGCTTCGCGATGTCGAAGACATTTCGCGCGATGCTCTGCTGATGCCCGCCAGCCCCTTCGTCATTCCCCCCGCAACGAAAGCCCGCAAAAAATGAAACTCCTGCGCTACGGCCCCATTGGAAAAGAAAAGCCCGGCATCCTCGACAGCGAAGGCCGCATCCGCGATCTCTCATCGGTTATTCCGGAACTCGACGGCAGTGCTGTAGGACCAAAAGCGCTGGATAAACTGCGCAAGGTGAAAGTCGACAAGCTGCCCCTGGTGCGCGGCAACCCGCGCATCGGCTCCTGCATCGCCAATCCGCAAAAATTCATCGCCATCGGTTTGAACTATTCCGACCACGCGGCTGAGTCCGGTTTGACGGTGCCACCGGAACCCATCATTTTCACCAAACACGTCAGCTGCCTCTCCGGCCCCAATGACACCGTGACCATTCCACCGAAGTCGAAAAAATCCGACTGGGAAGTCGAACTCGGCGTTATCATCGGCACGAGAGCCAAGAACATCAAGAAGAAGGACGCGTTGAAACACGTGGCCGGCTATTGCACCATCAACGACCTGTCCGAACGCGCCTTCCAGATTGAACGCTCCGGCCAATGGACCAAAGGCAAAAGCTACGACACCTTCGGCCCCGTAGGCCCATGGCTGGTCACAGCAGATGAAATCAAAAACCCGCAAAACCTCCACCTCTGGCTGGAACTCAATGGCAAGCGCGTACAAGACGGCAACACCAAAACCATGGTTTACGGCGTGGCTTACATTGTCGCCTATCTTTCCGAATTCTTCACCCTGATGCCCGGCGATATCATTACCACAGGCACTCCACCCGGCGTCGGCATGGGCATGAAGCCACAAAGGTTTTTGAAGCCGGGGGATAAGATGCGCATCGGCATTGATGGTTTGGGTGTGCAGGAACAGGTGGTCGTCCGGGATAAGTGAGGGAAGAGGCGAATAGTGAGTAGCGAATAGCGAATAGAGGGCTGACTTTCTATTCGCTATTCGCTATTCGCTTCTTTTATGAGCGACAGCAAAAAAACCTTCCGCCCCAAAGCCCGCGTGGCCAAGGGGTTTCGTGACATTTCACCGGACGAAATCCGTGGCACCAGAGCCATGCTGGCCACGA
>CAXTLE010000445.1:0-2345 GCA_964244855.1 uncultured Aestuariivirga sp.
GGCATGGTTGTCCGGTTGGACTGTCGGATCATTCCGGCACCATATATCCGTCGCTTGCCGCCGTTGCCTCTCACGGGGCCCAACTGATCGAGGTTCACCTCACGTTGAGCCGCGATATGTTCGGACCAGATGTCGTCGCATCACTGACACCAGTTGAACTGAAGCAACTCGTTGAAGGTGTGCGATTCATTGAAAAAATGACCACGCACCCAATCAGCAAGGATGTATTAGATCCAAACACGGCACCAATGCGGCAGATATTCTTCAAGAGCGTTGTGCCGTTGGAAGATTTTTCTGAGGGCACCCAACTTCGGCGTAATATGTTGGGCCTGAAGAAACCCGGCACCGGCATTCCCGCCGCCGAAATTGAGACAATTGTCGGACGTGTCCTGAAACGCGCAGTCAGCAAAGGCACGCCATTGCAACAGGAAGATCTGCTTTGAACCGGCAACGCAAAGTCTGCGTTGTAATTACCGCGCGGCCCAGTTATGCCCGCATCCGCACGGCACTTTCTGCCATTCGTGATCACGAGGCGCTCGAATTGCAGCTCGTTGTCGCAGCATCAGCCCTGCTTGACCGCTATGGAAACGCTGCAAAGGTTATTGAACGCGAGGGCTTCCGGATTGATCGTACCGTGCACATGGTGCTGGAGGGCGAAAGTCTGGTGACATCGGCCAAGACTACGGGTCTCGGGATTGTTGAACTTGCAACGGTGTTCAATGATCTCAAACCTGATATGGTGGTGACAATTGCGGACCGCTACGAAACCATAGCAACCTCGGTCGCTGCCGCCTACATGAACATCCCTCTGGTGCATGTGCAAGGCGGCGAAGTCACAGGGTCAATTGATGAAAAGACCCGTCATGCCAACACCAAACTTGCAGACATACACCTGGTATCCTGCGAGAACGCCCGCGAGCGCGTGATCCGCATGGGTGAGAAGCCAGAAGTCGTTTTTGTCACCGGCTGCCCCTCAATTGATCTCGCCAAACTTGCGTTGACAGTAGAGACTGGTGATGTAGCGGCAATCATTGGAAAATATACAGGCGTTGGCCCGACAGTTGATCCGGCGAAGCCATTTATTGTGGTTATGCAACATCCGGTAACCACAGCTCACGATGACGCGAGACGGCACATGCAGACCACGCTTGAGGCTGTCCATGCATCTGGACATCAGGCGCTTTGGTTTTGGCCCAATGTAGATGCCGGTTCTGATGGTACGTCGGGTGCCATTCGCACATTTCGGGAAATGCACAGCGACTTGAACGCCCATTTCTATAAAAACATGGCTCCCATGGATTTCCTAAGTCTGCTGATCAATTCACGTGGTATTGTCGGTAACTCCTCTGTCGCCATCCGGGAATGTAGCTACCTCGGAGTGCCTGCAATCAATATCGGTTCACGTCAAAACAGGCGGGATCGTGGACGTAACGTGATCGATGTGACTCATGACAGTTCTGCAATTCTTTCAGCAATAAACAACATGTGGCACAACAAAGAACGTTTGCAGGACACATTATACGGAAGTGGCAACGCGGGCCTGAACATTGCAAATGTTTTGGCCAAAGTTCCGCTCACAATTGAAAAAACCCTGACTTACTGATGGCAAGCTTGCCTACGATCACAGCCATTGTGCCGGCCCGCGCTGGCTCAAAAGGCATTCGTGGGAAAAATCTTTGGGAATATAATGGCGTGACATTGCTCGCCCGCGCCATTCGCCTTGGCCGTCATTGCAAGCGAGTTGAGCGTCTCATCGTGTCAACCGACAGTTCCGCAATGCAAGCCTTGGCCCAGTTGGAAGGTGCCGAATGTCCAAATTTGCGTCCTGCTGAACTTGCAACAGATTCAGCGACTTCAGCCGATGTTGTGCGCCACGTTGTCCAGTCAATGAATGTTACGTCAGACCACATTCTGTTGCTGCAAGTAACTGCACCCTTGAGGACGCTTGCAGATTGTGATCACTTTCTGGATTTCTACCATTGTGCCGGCGCTCCAGCTGCAACCAGTGTCGTGAAAGTCGATGAGCCACGTCCCGAAAAACTTAAAAAAATTGAGCACGGGATTGTCAAGCCATATCTTGGCGTGAGTTATGAAGGCCCCCGCCAGGCACTGCCACAGCCTTTCGCATTGAACGGTGCTCTATATGTTATCCGTCGCGAAGTGTTTATGCGCGAGGGAAAATTTCTACCTAATGGCACCGCCGGATTCGAAATGCCGCCGGAACGCAGCCACAATCTGGATTCTCCCCAGGATGTGCAGGTGCTCGAAGCCATGTTGGCGCTAGGTCACTGGAGTATTGAAGAGTTAACGCAACTTCCCCAAAAGTCCTGAACTTGTAACCCCAC
>CAXTLE010000446.1:0-2342 GCA_964244855.1 uncultured Aestuariivirga sp.
GTGCCGACTTCCACTGGTTCATGCCCTCGGTGCGGCCCTTGTAAACCACGCCTTTGGAATCACAGAGAATGACATTCTGGTTGGGAACGCCCATGGATTTCACAAGTTCGACGCAGGCAATGGCGGCAGCGCCCGCACCGTTGCAGACCAATTTGAAGTCTTTCAATGTACGGCCAGTGATTTGCAAGGCATTGATCAGAGCGGCCAAGGAAATGATCGCCGTGCCATGCTGGTCATCATGGAACACCGGAATGTCCATGAGTTCGCGAAGCCGCTGTTCGATGATAAAACAATCGGGGGCCTTGATATCCTCAAGGTTGATGCCGCCGAAGGTGGGTCCAAGATAGCGCACAGCGCCGATGAATTCCTCAACATCCTTGGTATCAACTTCAAGGTCAATCGAATCGACATCCGCAAAGCGCTTGAACAATACGGCCTTGCCTTCCATCACAGGTTTTGACGCCAAGGCTCCCAAATCTCCCAAACCTAGAATGGCCGTACCGTTGGAAATCACCGCCACCAGATTGCCCTTGGCGGTGTAATCATAAGCCGTATCAGGGTTTTCAGCGATGCGGCGTACAGGTGCCGCCACACCGGGGCTATAGGCCAGCGACAGGTCGCGCTGTGTCGCCATGGGCTTTGTCGGCGTTATTTCGAGCTTCCCGGGCTTGCCACGCTGGTGAAACTGCAGCGCCTCCTCATCCGTCACCGATGAGCGGCGGGGGGCTTTGCGCGGAGGAATGGCCATGATGGGGGAGGTCTTTCGGGGTTTATTGTTGGAAATTGAAACTAGAGACTTGAATTGCGGTCCGCAACCCGCAAAACGCTTGATCAGACCATGGACACAACACCCGCAAATCCGGAGCAGCGCCCAGCCGCCATCGCCACACCGATGATGGTGCAATATATGGGTGTGAAAGCCGCTAATCCCGGTTCGCTGCTGTTTTACCGCATGGGGGATTTTTACGAGCTGTTCTTTGATGACGCTGTGGAAGCCTCGAAAACACTTGGGATCGCTCTCACCAAACGCGGCAAACATCTGGGCGAAGACATCCCCATGTGTGGTGTGCCTGTTCATGCCATGGATCATTACCTGCAAAAGCTGATCCGCCATGGCCACCGTGTGGCTGTCTGTGAACAACTGGAAGACCCCGCCGAAGCCAAAAAGCGCGGGGCCAAATCTGTGGTCAAGCGCGACGTGGTGCGCTTGATCACACCGGGGACGCTTACCGAAGATTCGCTGCTGGATGTGCGCAGCACCAACCACTTGGCCGCCCTCGTCGTGCTCAAGGGCTCAGGCGACATGGCGATTGCCTATGCCGATATCTCGACAGGTGACTTTGCGGTAACTGCGACGACAGCCACCCGCCTTGCCGCCGACATGGCCCGCATAGCGCCTTCTGAAGTCGTATTGGCCGATCAACTCCTCGATGAAGCCGCCATCAAGCAAGCCATCGCCTTCACAAGTGCTGCACCCACACCGCTGCCACAAAGCCGCTTCGACAGCCAGACAGCGGACCTGCGCCTGACCCAACATTTCAACGTGGCCACAACAGCAGGCTTTGCCGAATTCTCCCGCGCCGAAGTGGCAGCCCTTGGCAGTCTGCTAGATTACATCAATCTCACGCAAATCGGTTCCGTCCCTCACCTGCGTGTGCCACGCCGCGAAGCCGCAGGCGAGGGGCTTCTGATTGATGCCGCCACCCGCACCAATCTCGAACTCGCGAGATCCATGCAAGGCACACGCTCGGGCAGTCTGCTTGATGTGATGGATGAAACTGTGACCTCAGCCGGGTCACGACGTCTCGCCGCCCTGATGTCACGACCACTGGCACGGGCAGACGCCATCAATGAGCGGCTGGATGGCGTCAGTTTCTTCCACGACCAAGACCAACTCACAGATGACATCCGCGAAAGCCTGTCACAGGTCCCCGACATCGAACGCGCCCTGGCCCGCGTCACAGCAAAACGTGCATCCCCGCGAGACCTGTCAGCCCTCGCCATTGGCATCGCCCGCGCCCATGCCATTGCATCTGAAGTTGCAAGACTCTCACTTCCTCCGGTTATCGGGGCAAACATCGGCGTATTGGTGCAGGCACCCCTCGAGTTATCTTACCAACTGCAACGCGCCCTCGCGGAAACCTTGCCGCTCATGGCGCGAGACGGTGGCTTCATCGCTATGGGTTTCGACCCCGAACTCGATACCTCCCGGAAACTCCGTGACGACACCCGCAGTGTCATCGCAGGCTTGCAGGCCCAATACGCCACTGTCACGGGTCTCAAAAACCTCAAGATCAAACACAACAATATTCTGGGCTACTACATCGAAGTGCCGCAAGCCC
>CAXTLE010000447.1:0-2342 GCA_964244855.1 uncultured Aestuariivirga sp.
CCTGGCGGCACAAGGGCGAGAAGGCGGCGGCGGATTATTCCTTCCACATGGCTGTTACCCAATGGTCGCCGATGATCCATGATGAAATGGAGACGGTGGTCAAGACCCATGGCATCAACACCTTCAAACACTTCATGGCCTATAAGGGCGCGTTGATGGTGAATGATGATGAGATGTATAACTCTTTCAAACGCTGCGCCCAGTTGGGGGCCTTGCCGCTGGTCCACGCCGAGAATGGTGATGTGGTGGCACGCTTGCAGCAGGACTTGCTGGCGCGAGGTGTGACGGGGCCTGAGGGGCATTCCTATTCACGTCCGCCTGAGGTTGAGGGCGAAGCCGCCAACCGCGCCATCATGATTGCCGATATGGCGGGTGTGCCGCTCTACATCGTGCATGTGAGTTGCGAACAGACCCACGACGCCATCCGCCGCGCCAAAATGGCAGGGCAGCGGGTTTATGGCGAGCCGCTGGTGCAATATCTGGTGCTGGATGATTCTGAATATCAGAACAAGAACTGGGACCATGCAGCAACGCGTGTGATGAGCCCGCCGTTTCGCAACAAGAAGCATCAGGACTCGCTTTGGGCCGGGTTGCAATCCGGCACTTTGAGTGTAGTGGCCACCGACCACTGTGCCTTCAAGCTGGCGCAGAAGCGCATGGGATTGAAGAATTTCACGCAGATACCAAACGGCACAGGCGGTTTGGAAGACCGCTTGCCGGTGTTGTGGACAGCGGGCGTGAATACGGGGCGTTTGACGAAAGAAGAATTTGTGGCGACGACAAGCACCAACATCGCAAAGATTCTCAACATGTATCCGCAGAAGGGCGTCATCCGCGCAGGTTCTGATGCCGACATCGTGATCTGGGATCCGAAAGCCACAAAATCAATCACCGCAAAAAAACAAGTGAGCCGCATCGAATACAACGTCTTCGAAGGCTACGTCTGCACCGGCGCACCGCGCACAGTGATCTCACGCGGCAAGATCGCCTGGGAACAAGGCGACATGCGCGCGAAAGCGGGTGATGGTGATTTCGTGGCGCGGAAACCCAACGCCCCCGTGCATCAGGCCAATGCGATCTGGAAGGGGATTACGCAACCGAAGGGCGTGAAGCGGGTTGAGGTGACGCCGTGAACAAAGAAGCGGAAGTAGTCGGAGTGGAGCAAAAAAAGGAAAGCTCAGCTAATGCAACTGTTCCAGCAAAGGGACAATCCAATTCTATTTCCGATGTTGTCAAAGTAGCACTTATCGGTTTGGTTGGAACGGCCTTTGGAAGTTTTATGCAGCATGGCACGGAATGGTTTGGGTTTTTTCCCCGCGGCGCTGCACAGTCGCCGGACAAATCTAGTTGCAAGATTAAATCATTATCTGGAACCCTACGATCCAGCAGCGCTCCAGATATTTGGACATTTCAGCTAAATGTTGTCGACAAGAAGTTCGACATGCGCCGACCTGATATTAAGGGCGAAATGACGTTAAACGATTTCACATTTATGTGTGATCAAAACTCTATTTTCTTTACCCGAATTGGACGAGCGGGTTGGAATGGAAGTTGGAATGACAGAAGCTGTCTTCACTATGGCAAAATCAGTGGTGACGAAGTTGATGGTAGCTATGCATGTAAAGAGGTGGCGGACCAAGAATTGACTTGGCATGCCAAGATTATTTTTTTGGACAAATAGTTAGGCGTGAATTTGGCATTGCTGTAACAACGCATTCTCCTCCACTTCACCCTGAGGTGCCCGACTCTTCGCGAGCCTCGAAGGGTTGGTGCAGCGGGTGAGAATGCTTCGAGGCTCGCAAAGGGCTCGCACCTCAGCATGAGGGATTGTGAGCAACACAATCTCCGTCACCCCGGCGAAGGCCGGGGTCCCGCTTTGGGCAATTGGGTGCGCGTGGTGCATGGAAAGCAGCTCCACGGTTTGACCGAAATTATCAACCGCACTTATACTGGCCGTCCCAACACATGGGACTGCCTTGCCGCCTCCGGAGTGTGAAGAAAGCGGGACCCCGGCCTTCGCCGGGGTGACGGTGCTAAGGTGGTCAGGTGTGGCGTCCTGCTTTGGGTTCGACGAGAGTGGCGACCGGATCAATTTCATCGTGCAGGTCGCACCACTCCGGGTTCATCTCTTCGATGATGCGAAATTTCCATTCTCGCGCCCACTTCTTCAACAATTTTTCGCGCGCGATTGCATCCACCATGAAATGGTGGTGTTCGTACCACACTAGGTTATCCAAGCCATATTTTGCCGTGTGGCCATCAAGGCGCTTGTTCTTGTGGTCCCAGACGCGTTGCCACAAGTTGCTGGTGACACCCACATAGAGCGTGCTGCGATAGAGGTT
>CAXTLE010000448.1:0-2341 GCA_964244855.1 uncultured Aestuariivirga sp.
CGCTTCGGCGCGCTGCCGCGGGAGGTGGAGCAACTGCTCGGCATCGTCGCCATCAAGAACCTCTGCCGCCGCGCCAATGTGGAAAAGGTGGAGGCGGGGCCAAAAGGCATCGTCGTGGCGTTCCGCGGCAACGCCTTCGCCAATCCCGACGGGCTGGTGCGCTACGTGTCGGAACGCGGCAGTTTCGCCAAGGTGCGGCCAGACATGCGCGTGGTGTTCATCGGGGATTACGAGGCCCCGGCGAAACGCCTGCGCGAGACGAGACGGCTGATGGGGGATATGGCGAAGATTGCGGAGAAGGGGCGGGGGTAGGGGGGGTAGCTACCTGAACATCCCAGAGCCATCCACATCATCTGTCAAAACGGAATAGCCAACGCGATTCACTTCAAATAGCCTTTGGGAATCGCTTCAAATGTGACGAGTATCTTCGTTTTTGAACGCATGAGGTTTTATGGTAATTGCTCAGTTGAATGCTTGCTTTGGCTTGGAATTCTTGGGGATGTGCAAGTATGATCCCCAAGCACCATCTCCATCCTATTTCACAATTGGTGATGCGGTCGCAGCATTGGCATTTACCTTTGCCGTTCAGCAATTCCTGAAGCCAATTTACCTTTTCAGACTCCGTGCCATGGGCGTCAGGTTTTCCTACGTCGTTTGCGCTGTCTTCATCGGCGCACTTTTTACAGTTATCTCCGCTGCCGTTCCGAGCATCGTCTTTCTACGTGGGACAGTATTTGGTCATCCGGTGAACTGGGAAATTGCTGCGGGGCTTATCATCGGCACTGCATACGCCATAGTCGCGACCATCACCCTTCGACCTGCTGTAGTTAAAAAGCGCAATGTTGACGATTTCACATGGGCTGGAGCCCAACTGCTGAGTGAGGCGACGGATGAAGATCGGTTGAGTTTTGCCAAAGATGTTCTGAGTGGCCGAAACATACAGAGGCTTGTTGAGTTTGCTGGGGAGTTTCAGCGAGCTGAAGGGCATGCCATTAACATCGAGTTCGAGAAGCTTCGGGAGCAAGGCCGAGAAGGCGAGGGTATCCGAGGGCGTCTACCAATCAGTCCATTTTATGCCTTCGCCCGGCGCGATGAATTAAAATTGGCTGGCCATGCATGGCATTTTCTTCAACTGTTGTCCGACCGAGATTTTTGCCGCGTTGTGATCACGCGCCACTCATGGGGTTTCCTGCGTTCAATTATACCGTTGGCTGATTCCAATACGAATACCGAAGGGGCGAAAGCATTTGTTCAGGCTGTCGCGTGGCAAGCCCTGATGCAAGACGATGGCATGCTGGCCAGAGAGGACGGTTATGAAGGATTTGGATGGAGCCGAGACTTCGCAAAGGAATTTTTTGGAAATCATAAAATGCGTACTTTTGAGCCGCTGAATGGGTTCGGTTCAATCGGGATCGGCGCTCCAAGCGTAGGGTTTGTTTCTCGCTTGAATATCGCGGCCAAACTGATGGTAAGTTCAGAAATTGAACAGCGGGGTTTTTGGGAGAGCCAATCTACCTTCAGCGTAGTGCATATATACAAAAGCATATCAAGCAATGTCAGCCTCGAGCTCTCGCAGAACAAAAAGCCTGATTATTTTTTTGAATTTGAGCAAGGAATAGTCAATTTATCAGAATTAATGACCGCCTCCTTGGAGGCTTGTGATCCTCGTGTTTACAATATGCTTTTTGCGAAAGACCTTCAAAAATATCGGAGTGATTCAGTTGGGCGAATTACCAACCTTGTATGCGAAGGCTTAAATTGCGTATCAAATCCGTCCAAGATTGACGATTTTTCTGTTTATTCATTCACTAGGACAATTCTCGATAGTATATTTGAGCGCTTTGGAGATGTGCCGATAGGGCTTTCTCCACTCCAACAAGCCGTAACAATTAAGCTGGTTGAAAAAATTAAGGAAAATATGAACGGTTACTATCCGACGCTTTCGCGCGTTCTTTTGGAAGTAATAGGTCCTTACAAAACAAACGTACCAGAAAAACCTGGATCAGCAGCCGCAATTCTCAAAGACGCAGTTTATTTAGAGCTTAAGCGCCTGCCGGAGCTGTATGAAAAAGATCCGAAAAAAGTGGCAGAGCGTCTGGCATCAAATGTCACTTACGATCACATCACGCAATCTTTGACTCATACCTATCGTGGCGGGGAGCAGGTAACAAATCTGAAAGACTTGCAAATTGGTCCAGTTAACCTGCTGGAAGAGAGCATTTTGCGCCGTCGTAGCTGACAAAATCAACCTGAGGCGGATCGCCCTCTTCATCCCTCCCCCTTGCGGGTGTATGGACCGGAGAGAAGGTGGACAGACGTTCGGACACATCGTGGACAGTTG
>CAXTLE010000449.1:0-2334 GCA_964244855.1 uncultured Aestuariivirga sp.
CTGGGGTTCTGACAAGTGAATTTTGGACGCACCCCGTGACCGCAGATATCATCATCACAAATGCCCGCATCATCACCATGGACCCCGCCCTGCCCTTTGCCGAGGCCGTTGCAATCAAGGGCAACCGCATCTTGCAGGTGGGAACGCAAACTGAGGTCATGACCTTGCGGGGGCCGAAAACCCGTGTGCACGACAATCAGGGCAACACCGTCATTCCCGGGATAATCGAGGGGCATGTACACCTGTTCATCGGTGCTGCTGAATTGAACTTGCTCAACATTCGATACAATGAAACTGTCGAATCTGTTGCGGGGGCAGTTGCGGCCTATCGCGCCAAAACTCCCGGTTTGAGTTTCATTCATGCCATCAGCGCCGCACATGAACAGTTCGGCCCCGGTGTTGCGATCAACCGCCATCTCCTTGACCGCATTGTGCCCGATGTAGCCTTTGCAATCGGCTGTTTTGACCACCACACCGTTTGGGCCAATACCAAAGCGCTGGAGGTGGCTGGCATTTTGCGCGGACGCCAACTCAACACCGGAAATGAAATTGTCATGGGCACTGATGGTTTGGCCACTGGCGAACTTCGGGAGTTTGAAGCTTTTGCGCCTGTTTTGAATCTTGGTGCTTCGGGCGGTCGGGAGTCAGCAGGTATTGTCACAGGTCGCAATCCTGATCCCGCGGCCACTCCAGCGCAACGGGCGCAAGATATCGAGACCATGCGGGCCGGAATTGCCCATGCAAATTCATTGGGTATCACATCCATGCACAATATGGACGGCAATTGGTATCAGCTGGAATTGCTGCGCGCGCTTGAGGAAAAGGGCGAAATGAATGCCCGCGTCGAAGTACCCTTCCACTTCCGCAACACGATGAACCTTGAAGAGGTCGATGAGGCTGTTGAGTTTCGCTCGAAATACAATAGCGACATGCTGCATTCCGGCCGGGTCAAATTATTCATTGATGGTGTGATGGAAACGCTGACGGCACTGATGCTCGATGATTATCCCGGTCACCCCGGCAACAAGGGGGCACCGCTTTACCGCGCTGAAGAACTGAATGCCGTGGTGGCACGGGCCGATTCGCATGGCCTGCAAGTTTCAACCCATGCCATTGGCGATGGTGGGGTGCAGCGAACCATTGATGCCTATGAATTTGCTCAGGTTAAAAACGGCAAACGCGATTCCCGCCACCGCATTGAACACATCGAATTGATTGACCCCAAAGATATTCCGAGAATTGTTGAACTGGGTATCATTGCTTCTCTGCAACCCATCGCCGGCGTGGGTGTTCCGGGCATTCCGCAGGAACCAATTTTGAGTCGCGTTGGCGACAAGCTGCCTTATGCCTATGCGTGGCAAACCATTCGCGATACCGGCGCAAGAGTAGCGTTTTCTTCGGATTGGCCGGTGGCGCCGCTTGATCCCTTCATCGGCATGCAATCCGCGATGACGGTACAGCGGCCACGGTCGGATTGTCCTGATCAGGCGCAGAGCTTGATGGACACCATCCACGCCTTTACAGCGGCTGGAGCGTATATGGAGTTCATGGAAGACCGCAAAGGCATGCTGAAGGCAGGCTATCTGGCTGATGTCACAGTGCTGGATTCGGACATGGAAAAGCTGCTTTCCCATGAGACTTCACAGGTGAAGCCCGTCATGACAATTTGTGACGGGCGTGTTGTGTTCGAGAAAAATTCCTAAAATTCGAAAATATGTCTTGACATTCAATTCCTATTACGCTACATGGAGCCTATGAACGTGTTGAACTGCATACGGCGTTTTGCGCTGGCCCTCGTGGCACTGACCGGCTTTCTCACGAAAGCCGGATTTGCTTTGTCCTTGCCTGTCACCGAGTTCACTCTCGACAATGGTCTGAAAGTGATCGTGATCGAGGATCACCGCGCACCTGTGGTTTTGAATGCCATTACATACCGGGTGGGTGGCGCTGATGAAGTGACGGGCAAAACCGGACTAGCCCACTTCTTTGAACACTTGATGTTCAAAGGCACCACCAAATATCCGAAAGACAGTTTTGATCTTTTGCTGGATGAGAATGGTGCCGAGCGCAACGCCTACACCAATCTGGAAACCACGTTTTATTATGAGCGGGCCAGTTCGGCTTTGCTTGAACAGCTGATGGACCTCGAAGCCGACCGCATGCAAAATCTGCTGCTGACACCTGAAGTTTTCGAAACCGAACGCAAGGTGGTGCAGGAAGAACGCCGCTTGCGCACCGAGAGCGATGCTTATGGCGGTGCGATTGAAAAAGTGAACGCAGTGCTGTTCAAATCCCATCCCTATGGCAGACCTGTTGTGGGTGTGGCTGACGATG
>CAXTLE010000450.1:0-2320 GCA_964244855.1 uncultured Aestuariivirga sp.
TTCGATATTTATGAGGATATGTGGCAGCCGCCAAAGACACTGATCGACAAAGGCAAGCTGAAAGGCACCCCGCAACACGGCATCGGCCGTGGTTGCAAGGTGGGGAAAGAAGAGATCGTGGGATTGCTGATTGCACTTCAGCATTTCATCAACGAAGGGGACACAAGGCGGCATGCCCGCTGGATGGCACGATTGCGCCCTATCGCGGCCGCTCTGGAAAATTTCAGCGTGGAAATTGAAGGTGAGAACGATCCCGGTGTGATTCCGCTTCTTGTTGTCAATGCAGGATCCGCCACCCTGAAAACAATCGCAGCATTGATCAAAGGCAAGCCCGGTATCCACGTTGATGCGTCAAAGCGCGAGCATGGCAAACTTGTAATCAACCCGCTTTGCTTTGATGAGGCCCAGTCCGATGTCATCGCCACGCGCGTGGCAAGTGCTCTGCCCTGACCGATCTCGCCTGACGATATTAATAAAATCCATTTGATTTAATAAATGGACTGTGCTTGGATGTTCGTTGAAGGGAAAAACGCGCGTGGCATTGCGAGGCACAAATCAGGAGTTTGGACGGCCCTATAACCGCCGCATCGTGCTGGAAGCGATTCGTCAATATGGCCCCATCGCACGCGGAGACATTGCTGACCGTGTCGGCCTGACAGTGCAGACAGTGTCGAACATCACGAGGGAACTTGAAGAGCAGGATTTTCTTTTGGGCACCCGCACCGCAAAACCCATGCGTGGTCAACCGGCAACCAGTCTCAGCATAAATCCTGATGGTGGCTATGCCATCGGCCTCAACATCACACCTGTCGGCATTGACGCAGCCCTGGTCAATCTTGCGGGAGAAATCGTGGCATCGCAATCCCGTGACCGCAGTTGCCTGACGCCAAACCGTGCCTTTGCCGAAATCGGAAAAATCGTAGCGGATTTCAAGATCGCCAAACCCGGCAAACGTCTGCTGGGCATTGGACTCGCCATGCCGGGTCCATTCGATGTCGAGTCCATGAGCTTTGTTGGCCCAACCACGCTGCAGGGCTGGAAGGACGTTCCGATCCGCGATCAACTTTCAGCGATTGCAGGCTGTCCCGCCTTTATTGAAGTCGATCATGCCGCCGCCGCACTGGGTGAGCGGCTCTATGGTGCGGGTCGGGATTTCAAGGATTATTACTACCTGTTTTTCAGCATAGGACTGGGCGGTTGTATGGTGCACGACGGTCTTCCCATGCGCGGCAGCTTCAACAATGCCGGCGAGATTGGGCACATACCCATGGTGCCCGGCGGCGAACCCTGTCCCTGTGGCAACCAGGGCTGCCTTGAACGTTACGTATCCCTGGAAGCGCTTGAACGCCGGACGGTCGCCGTTGGCGTCGATGGCTGGCTCAGCGAAGCAGCGCCCATTTTTCGCTCTGCCATTTCAACCATCGAAAATTTGTTTGACCCACAAACCATCATCATCGGCGGTCTGAAAGGCACCGACATTCCCCGGCGCTTGCTGGCGAACGCCGAACCCCTTGCTAATTCTGTTTCATCACGCCGCAACCGCGCTGCTGCCCGCATCATTTTTTCAACGGCGGGCCATGATGCAGCTTTGCGGGGTGCCGCCTCTTTGGCCATTTCGGGCGCACTGGCACCGCGTTTTGGCATGATGTTCCGTCCGGACGAAACACATCGTGGAGCCGCAGCATGACGCCACTTTTGCAACTCAGGGACATCTGCCGCAATTTTGGCGCCATCGAAGCCTTGCGCGGCATCAGCTTTGATATTGCGCCTGGTGAAGTCGTAGCCCTTCTGGGTGACAATGGTGCAGGCAAATCAACACTGGTGAAAATCATTTCTGGCGGCCTTGATCCCACGTCTGGCTCCATGAAATTCAACGGCGTTGAAACGCGTTTCGCCTCGCCCAAGGACGCCAAGGCCGCAGGCATCGAAACCGTCTATCAAGACCTGTCGCTCTGCACCAACGTGGATGTGGTGGCAAACTTCTTCATGGGCCGCGAGATTGTAAAACGATATTTCGGCATTCCGGTTTTGCAGGAAGCGGAGATGTATGCGGCAACCGAAAAAGCCATTGCCAATGCGGGTACACGCATACCGTCTCTCCGCACCAATGTGGAGCATCTCTCAGGCGGACAACGCCAAGCCATTGAACTCAACCGCTTTGTGCATTGGGGCGGCAAGCTGGTATTGCTCGATGAACCCTTCGCCGCCTTGGGTGTTGAACAAACCCGGCGCGGCCTCGACATGATCAAGCGCATTGCCGCCACTGGCATCGGCGTTGTCATCATCACCCATATCATGGCCCAGGCCTTTCAGGTAGCAG
>CAXTLE010000451.1:0-2299 GCA_964244855.1 uncultured Aestuariivirga sp.
CACCGTTCATTCCAATTCTGGAACGGGTGCAACACAAATTATCCGGTGTGAAAGGCTACGTCGTCCTGTGCAGCCGCGCTGACATGCCTGCAACATCTTTGCGCAGTTTATATGGTTATGAAGATCTGTTTGCCGATGCCGATGCAAATTTCGAATGGTCGGTCTTCGACGAAAACACGGCGTGCGGCCTTTGCTACACCAGCGGCACTACGGGAACCCCGAAGGGCGTTCTTTACTCCCATCGTTCGCAAATGCTACATGCGTTGATAGTTTCAACAGGAGACGCAAACCCGAGGTGCTCCCAAGACCGATTGCTTCCCTTGTCCCCCCTTTACCACGTGAGCGCCTGGGGCACTCCCCTCATGGCACCCATGTGCGGTGCCGATCTCATCCTGCCAGGCGGCAAGTACGATGGCGCATCGGTTTACGAACTGCTCGAGACGGAACGTGTAACGGAAGTTGTTTCTGTACCCACGATCATGGGGATGTTACTGGCTTTTCTCACTGAGCACCCAGAGCTGCGGTTAAATCATCTCAAGATGATGAGAATTGGTGGCTCAGCTTTGCCGCCGTCACAGCACACGTATTTTACTGAAGTGCACGGAATCACAGTTCGCCATGGCTTTGGCATGACGGAGACAAGTCCTCTCGGCACTATGAGCAATCCCAAAGGCGAGTTGCATGGACCTGTGCTTGCCACCGTTGAACTGGCACAAGGACGCCCGGTCTTTGGTTTTGACATGAAGATCGTTGACGAAAAGGGAGCGGTACGTCCTCATGACGGCAAGCAATCCGGCCTCCTGAAAGTGAAAGGACCTGCTGTAGCACGCGGCTATTTCAAGGGGGATTCCGCTTCGAGTTTTGAGACCGATGGCTGGTTCACAACTGGCGATGTAGGAACTATCGACGAGTCAGGTGCGTTGCGTATTACCGACCGCGCCAAAGACCTCATCAAGTCTGGTGGCGAATGGATTTCTTCAATCGATCTCGAAAACACAGCGATGGGATGTGACGGTGTTGCACAGGCAGCGGCGATTGGCTTGCCCCATCCAAAATGGGACGAGCGGCCACTGCTGGTAGTAGTCCGTAGCACCGGCAGCAAGGTCACCGGTGCCGAAATCCTCGACTACTTGCGGGAAAAAATTGCCAAATGGTGGATGCCAGATGCAGTAGTGTTTGAAGACAGTTTGCCGATGACCGGAACCGGCAAGATATCAAAGCTGAAGTTACGCGAAAAGTTCAAGGACTACCTCTTCACAAATTGAAGGCAAAAGCGGACAAGAATGAATCATATTTTAGCCGAGAAAACACTAAAATTGCCTTCGCCATTTCGTGAATTCTTCCGCCGATTTTATCAGATTTTGAGTGTGAGGAGCGCAAGGTAGACCGTTTTTCCACCTCTCAACTTGCCATTTTTCTCTTGAAGTATGCGTCCGAAAAGACCTCCACAATGGGCTGTTTTGAACCAGTGTGTCACATTTTAAGTGAACAGTTTGTGAAGTTCAATGAATTCATCAGTACACAGATCGTCGAGGCAGAGGAAAGCAAGATAGAAGGGGTGGTGTCAAAGTGGGTGGAAGTTGTTGATATCATTGGTTTGGGTTGTCACCATGCGATGCGCGTGGACGTCATCGTTTCTGAATCCCCAATCATATCAATGGTGAATTTGACTCCATCTTGAAACTTCCGCGTTTGACCACATGTCGTGATCTCCTGACAGTGTTGGAGGTTGCATCATGCAAGACGAGTTTAAGCCGAAACTAGGCAGAGTTGGTCACGGGCGAACAAAGCGCGACACGCCTTATGTGCGGAAGGTTCTGAACGCGGCTTACAAACATGGCTTTGCCGCGAAGCGCAAGTCAAGCTTCACGGGCAAGTACATCGGACGCGGCAGTGCCATTGGCACTCTTGCTGCGGCAGGGTTCTTTCCAAAGGGACAGCGGCGCGTGTTGGTCAAGGTTCGTATCGCCAAGTTGCGGGCCGGGGATCTGAGTGCGCCACACGCCCATCTCCGCTACCTCCAGCGCGATGGCGTGACACGAGAGGGTGAACCCGGGCAGGTTTATTGCAAAGACTTGGATGTCGCTGACGCTGGCGAATTCACCGAGCGCTGTGACGGCGACCGCCATCAATTCCGGATCATTGTGTCGCCGGAAGATGCCGCACAGATGGAGGCACTCAAACCGTTCGTGCGTGATCTGATGTCACGGATGGAGCGGGACTTGGACACCGAATTGGATTGGGTTGCCGTTGATCACTACAACACAGGCCACCCCCACAGCCACGTCATCATCAGGGG
>CAXTLE010000452.1:0-2281 GCA_964244855.1 uncultured Aestuariivirga sp.
TGGTTCGTGTTCCATTGCGTGAAGGCCGTACATTGCACCACGACATGGATGGTCGCTGGGGTGCTGGTAAAGTGACATTGCGTATGGCTCCGGCCGGTACGGGTATCATTGCCGGTGGTCCTATGCGCGCTGTGTTTGAATCCGTCGGGATTGCTGACGTTGTTGCCAAGTCAAAGGGTTCTTCGAACCCCTACAACATGGTACGCGCCACATTCGACGCCCTTAAAAAGCAAACCTCTCCGCGCTCGGTTGCAAACCGCCGCGGCAAGAAGGTGAGCGAAGTGCTGCGCCGCCCAGGCGAAGCAGCGATTGCAGAATAAGGGTGTGAGATCATGGCCGACAAGAAAGTTACGGTGAAGCAAGTTGCAAGCCCGCAGCGCCGCCCGGCAGATCAGCGCCAGACGCTGGTTGGTCTCGGCCTGAACAAGATGCACCGGACCTCCACATTGACCGACACGCCCGCCGTGCGCGGCATGATTGCCAAGGTGGCTCACCTTGTGCAGGTCGTAGAATAAGGAAGTACGACGATGAAATTGAATGAGATTGCCGACAATGCAGGCGCCCGCAAGATTCGCACCCGTGTGGGTCGCGGTATCGGTTCGGGTCTTGGCAAAACTGCCGGTCGCGGCGGTAAGGGTCAAACAGCTCGCAAGGGCGGTGCCAAAGCCGGCTTTGAAGGCGGTCAGATGCCAATCTATCGTCGTTTGCCAAAGCGTGGCTTCAAGAAGCACAACCCTGTGGCTTACAACGAAGTCAATCTGGCCCGTGTACAGGTTGCCATCGAGTCAAAGAAGCTTGATGCAAATGCAGTGGTTACAGGACCTTCCTTGCTGGCAGCTGGTGTGATCACCAAACTGGCCAAGGGTGGCGTTCGCCTGATTGGACAGGACAAGTTCACAGCCAAGCTGTCGTTTGAAGTCTACCACGCCAGCAAGGGCGCACTTGCCGCCGTTGAAAAGGCAGGCGGTACCGTCAAAATGACGAAGCCTGTCGAAGAACCAAAGAAGGCTGAATCATAGGAGGGTTGATCGCATGCGGTTCGGCCCCCATATCGGGAGTTGTTGCGTGTGGCCCCTCATCCGCCCTTCGGGCACCTTCTCCCGTTGGAAGAAACGTGAGAAGGCAAAGTTGAAAAGCCTTCGCCCGCCTCTTTTGGCGGGAGAAGGTGGCCGACAGGCCGGATGAGGGGACATATGCGATGGACCTGAATATTTGGCGACTACGCCCAAAGGACTCGATTTAGACATGGCATCAGCAGCTGAACAACTCGCAGCGAATTTGAGCTTCAGTGCTCTTTCCAAGTCAGAAGAACTGAAGAAGCGCATCTGGTTTACTCTGGGTGCGCTGATTGTTTATCGTCTTGGCACCTACATTCCAATGCCCGGCATCAACTCGCAGGCGCTTGAACAATTCGCCACGCAGAACGCTTCCGGCATTCTGGGCTGGGTGAACGGACTTGCTGGTGGTGCGC
Source organism: uncultured Aestuariivirga sp. (assembly GCA_964244855.1). GTDB lineage: Bacteria > Pseudomonadota > Alphaproteobacteria > Rhizobiales > Aestuariivirgaceae > Aestuariivirga. The sequence goes on from CAXTLE010000452.1 coordinate 1,472, forward strand.
TTGGCCGTATGGCTATTTTCGCGCTGAACATCATGCCTTACATCTCTGCATCGATTATCATGCAGTTGATGACCACGGTTTCACCGACGCTTGAAGCTCTCAAAAAAGAGGGTGAGTCCGGCCGGAAGAAGATCAATCAATACACGCGCTATGGCACTGTGTTGCTGGCCGCCATTCAGGCTTATGGTATTGCCGTAGGCTTGCAAGGGCAAAACGGTATCGTCACCAATCCAGGACCATTCTTTTTGGCTTCGACCGTCATTACACTGACCGGTGGAACCTTGTTCCTGATGTGGCTGGGTGAGCAGATCACCACGCGCGGTATTGGCAATGGTATTTCACTGATTATTTTCGCAGGCATCGTTGCGGGTTTGCCGAAAGGCGTTGCAGCCCTGCTTGAGCTTGGCCGTACGGGGCAGATGAGCCCTTTCCTGATACTGGGAATTCTTATTCTGGCACTCATTGTCATCGCGTTCATTGTGTTTTTTGAGCGGGCCCAACGGCGTTTGCTGATCCAATATCCAAAGCGGCAGGTTGGCATGCGGATGACGCAGGCCGAGAGCTCGCACATGCCATTGAAGCTGAATACCGCGGGCGTTATTCCGCCAATTTTTGCTTCATCCTTGTTGTTGTTGCCCATCACTGTTGCGAATTTCAGCAAGGGGAAAGGGCCTGATTGGCTGAACAGCCTGACGGCAATGCTTGGCCACGGCCAGCCGTTGTTCCTGCTGTTCTATGGCGCGTTGATTGTGTTTTTCTGTTTCTTCTACACGTCGATCCAGTTCAACCCGAAGGAAACGGCCGACAATC
>CAXTLE010000453.1:0-2276 GCA_964244855.1 uncultured Aestuariivirga sp.
CGGAGCTCGACCGCCCGTTCAAGAGATGATCAGTTTTATTGATGATCATCGAAGGTGTCATGGGGTCGAGCCGATCTGCAAAGCTTTGCAGCTCGCCCCTTCCGCTTATCACGACCATGTGGCCAAGCGGCGTGATCCATCAAAGTTGTCAGCCATGGCCAAGAGGGACATGGCTTTGAAGCCTGAGATCACCCGCGTCTTTGAGGACAACTTTGCGGTTTACGGCGTTCGCAAAGTCTGGCGACAATTAAAGCGTGAGAAGCTTGATGTGGCCCGCTGCACAGTTGAGAGGCTGATGAAAGAGATGGGCTTACAGGGCGTAATTCGCGGAAGACCTGTGCGAACAACATTCAGTGACAAAGCAGCAGCTTGCCCGCTGGATCACGTCAACCGTCAGTTCCATGCACCAGCACCCAACAGGCTATGGGTGTCGGACGTTACCTATGTTTCGACCTGGGCAGGGATGGTCTACGTCGCCTTCGTCATCGATGTTTATGCGCGCAATATCGTCGGCTGGCGGGTCAGCCGAACCGCCCATGCCGGCTTTGTACTGGATGCTTTGGAGCAAGCCATTCATGACCGAAGGCCTGTGAAAAAAGGTGGTCTCATTCACCATTCTGATCGTGGCAGCCAATACCTCTCGATCAAATATACGGAGCGCTTGGCAGAGGCCGGAATCGAACCTTCTGTCGGTCGTGTTGGTGACAGCTATGACAACGCGCTCGCCGAAACCATCAACGGCCTCTACAAAGCCGAAGTCATACACAGGCGTGGGCCATGGCGTACGTTTGAAGCCGTTGAGTTTGCAACACTGGAGTGGGTCGACTGGTTCAACAACAGGCGCCTGCTGGATCCCATCGGAAATATTCCGCCAGCTGAAGCTGAGAAAAAATACTACGCCACCATGGACAACCTACCCATGGCAGCATAACTTAAATAAATTGACCTTGCCCCCGCATCTTAATCCATATTGAAGTTAGCTCTGGCCCAACAACGAGGACCAGAGAATGAAGCGCAGTCGATTTACAGAAGAGCAGATTATCGGGATATTGAAGGAGCATGAGGCGGGGGTTTCAGTTTCGCACTTGTGCCGCAAGCATGGCGTGAGCGATGCCAGCATTTACAAGTGGAAAGCCAAGTTCGGTGGCATGGATGTGTCAGAGGCCAAAAGGCTTAGGAGCCTTGAGGATGAGAACGCAAAACTGAAGCGATTGCTTGCGGATGCCATGCTGGACAATGTTGCGCTGAAAGACCTGCTTGGAAAAAAATGGTGACGCCCGCTGGGACGCGGGAAGCTGTCGCCCATCTCAAGACTGAACATGAGATGAGCGAACGGCGGGCGTGCCAACTCTTGCAGTGCTGTCGGATGACGGTGCGATATGTTTCTGTTCAGCCAGATGATGCTGTTCTTCGCGGTCGCATGAAGGCCATTGCCCATGAACGCCGCAGGTTTGGCTATCGGCGTATCCATGTGTTGCTGCGGCGCGAGGGAGTGCTTGTCAACCACAAGCGGTTGTTCCGACTGTACCGCGAAGAGAAGCTGTCCGTGCGCAAGCGCAGTGGCCGTAAACGCGCCCTTGGCACACGCGCACCGATGCTTGTGCCACTGCTGCCGAACCAACGGTGGTCGCTGGATTTTGTGTCCGATCAGTTCACCGATTGCCGCCGCTTCAGGGTGCTGACAGTGATTGATGACTGTACACGCGAATGTATTGCTCTCGTGGCCGATACATCACTGTCAGTCAGGCGTGTAGCACGTGAGCTCAATCAGCTGATGCTGCAACGTGGCGTACCAAAGATGGTGGTGAGCGACAACGGTACCGAGTTCACCAGCAACGCAATTCTCAACTGGGCTGATGAAGCAAAGGTGGATTGGCATTACATTGCACCAGGCAAGCCCACGCAGAACGGGTTCATTGAAAGCTTCAACGGCAAACTCAGGGATGAGAAGTTGAACGACACATTGTTCACGACACTGCATCAAGCCCGTGTTGAACTGGCAAATTGGAGAAACGACTACAACCACCATCGCCCACACTCAGGGCTCGGTTGGCTGACGCCAGCCGAGTTCGCCAAAACCGCAACGTCTGCGGAAGCAAAGGCCATGGACGCTGCGTCACTTAATGTCTACGCGCCCATGGCCTTTGCACAACCAGCCAAACAAGGCATAATCAACCCTCAGAGCGAACTCAAAACTGGATAGAAGTTTGGGGCAAGGTCAAAATCAGCCTCCGGCAATCCCGGGGCGGTTCAAAACTCTAGAGACATCACGTTTG
>CAXTLE010000454.1:0-2264 GCA_964244855.1 uncultured Aestuariivirga sp.
CTATCTGTTGCGACATAAAGATAGTTTTGGCTGAATATTGTCCGATGGTTTCGGTGCTCAACGGGTTTGTTTGGACTGCCTTTGGAAAAATAGAACAGCTTATCGTCTTCAGTTTGAAAATTTTTCAAAAGCCATCGTGGAACATAGTGGTTGTTTTTATATTTACTCAATGAAACACCTTACCGCACAAACGCAATTTTTAGACGGCTCCCCGTAGCCTCCGCAAATTTCTTCATGGTCTTGCCCGACGGCATGGACTTGCCGCTTTCAAGCCGCGCAATCGTACTCTGTCGCGTGTTCATCCGCTCGGCAAGTTCATCCTGAGTCAAACCCGCCCGAGTCCTTGCTGCAATCATCGCAGAAGCCAGCGCAAACTCCTCCTCAAGTGCATCAAATTCCTTCCGGTACAACGGATCCTTCATCCACGTCTTGTGCAAATCAGAAATTTTTTTCATGTCACATCCTTCGCCCGTTGCCGCGCCAGTTCAAGTTCGCTCTTGGGTGTTTTCTGAGTCTTATTCACAAATACGCGCAACACAATCACCCGCTTTACCTGTGCAGTCATGTAAATCGCGCGTGAGATTCCATCTCGTCCGGTGATACGCAATTCCCATAACTGCCCCTCCAGATGTTTGACAGCATCTCGCGGCAGGGCATCGAAACCATGAGTTTCCACAATCATCGAATACCGCGCAAACCGCGCACGCATGTCCGCAGGAAGTTCAGCAATTTCCCGCTCCACCACGCGATTCAGCGCCAAAACTGTCCAAGTCATACTTTGCAACATATCAAAAAAAAGATATTTCTGCAAGACTCTTTCGAGACGCATTGACTTGGAAGCCTTCAAAAGCGACAACGACACCATGACCAATCTTCGCGGCACCCTTATAGGCTGTGGCTTTTTCGCTGTGAACCAGATGCACGGCTGGCGTGACGTCCGCGGCGCTGACATCATCGCCATCTGTGACACAAACCCCTCGCGCCTCTCCGCCATTGGCGATCAATTCAACATTACCGCCCGTTACACCGACGCCCGCACCATGCTGGAAACCGAGCGCCCGAATTTCGTTGACATCGCCACCACCGTTCCAAGCCATCGCGCCCTTGTCGAACTTGCAGCAGAACTCAAAATCCCTGTCATCTGCCAAAAGCCTTTCGCGCAAAATATCGCCGATGCGAAAGCCATGGTCACAGCCTGCGCCGCCTCCAACACACCGTTGATGGTGCATGAGAATTTTCGCTGGCAATCGGCCATCCGACACGTGAAGCAGGTCACTGTCAGCGGGGACATCGGCAAACCTTTCTGGGGCCGCGTGTCCTTCCGATCGGCCTATGATGTGTTCTCCAGCCAGCCTTACCTCGCAGAAGGCAACCACTTCATCGTCGAAGACCTTGGCATTCATGCCCTTGATGTGGCGCGCTTCCTGCTGGGCGATGCGCGCACCGTCTCAGCCAGCATTTCCCGCATCAACACGAAGATCAAAGGCGAAGACGTGGCCACCATGTTGCTGGACCACGGGGCAGGGGTGTCCTCCATCGTCGATTGTTCCTATGCGACCCTTCAAGAGATCGAAACCTTCCCTGAAACCCTGATCGAGATTGATGGTGACAAGGGCAGTTTGCGGCTCTCGCGGGGGTACCAGCTTGCGATCACTTCATCCAACGGCACTCGCCACGAAGACGTCTCCCCACCCCTGCTCTCCTGGGCGTTAAACCCATGGCACAATCTTCAGGAGAGCGTTGCGCTTCTCCAGCAACACTGGGTCGATTGTCTGAACGCCGACCGGGAACCCGATACTTCGGGCAGGGATAACCTGCAAACTTTCGCCCTTGTCGAAGCCGTCTATGAAAGTGCAAACACGGGCAAGACCATTTCCATCGCAGACATATTGGCCGACCCATGATCCGCCTCACCTATCGCCTCGAAACCTCCGGCAACATTGAAAAGCTTGCGGCGAAAATCGCCAGCGATCAATCGACGGGAACCTTTGTGGATCTGCCGGGCGAGACCGAAGAACTCAAAAACCGCGTCGCAGCCAGAGTGGAATCAATCCGTGTATTGCCGGATGTCGCGCAACCCTCATTCCCAACTGACGAACCCGGCCCCTTCCGCCGCGCCGATGTCGACATTGCATATCCACTCGACGCGATTGGCACCGACCTCACTGCTTTGATGACCATCGCCATTGGCGGAGTCTATTCCATCAAAGGCATGAGCGGCATTCGCATCGTTGACATGCAACTGCCAGACGACTTCAGAGGAA
>CAXTLE010000455.1:0-2258 GCA_964244855.1 uncultured Aestuariivirga sp.
CAATCAGTCTTTGAAACCGTTCCGGCGGAATGCTGATCGACAGAATATATTTTTTCTGACCGTTCAGAACAATCGGCGTTGTTACCGTGACCATGAGCTTTTTCGCTATGCCATGTTCGGCAATGTTGCCGACTTGGGAGCCTGAGGTGGCAAAGGTGGCGGTCACCCATTCGGAGGGTAGTTTCCAGTTGATCGGGACACTTGGTGGCTGTGAAGTGGTCAACAGGATGTTGCCTTCACCGTCGCTGAGATCGAGTTCGGAACCGGGGACGAACTGCAAGGCATTGGTGGCCTCTGACCAGAACTCGAGCAGATTGTCTGTTTTCAATGCGGGCGAGTAGACAAGCGTTGAGGCAATGGCGATATGAGTCTGGATTTCGTTGTCGACCAGGCTTGCAAGAGTTTTGGCATTCAACAACAGGGCCTGCTTCGTGCTGGTGCGGCTGTTTTCAACCATTCGGTTGAACATGACGTAAGAGGTCAACAACAGAGGTAAAGCAATGACAGCAGCCAACAGCGCCAACTGCAACCATAGGGGACGACTGCCCACTGCTGGTGCCAAGTGTCGGAGGTTCATTTTCCTTGCCTCAAAGCACTAAAATGTCATATTTGCATGCCGTGTTAATCTTTGAAAGGGGGATTTGACCTTGGCTCGCATATTGATCGTTGAGGACGAATCTCTCATTGCAATGATGCTTGAAGAATGGGTGGTCGAGTTGGGCCACATTGCGGTTGGGCCTGCTTCCACAGTTTCGCAAGCTTTAGCACTTTTGGACGGCACCGGGTGTGATGCTGCGATCATTGATTACAATTTGAAGGGTGAAACGGCAGAGGCCATTGCCGACTCTTTGAAGGCGGAGAACGTGCCGTTTGCTTTTGCATCAGGCGATCATGCCATGGAGCGTGATGAACGCTTTCGCGCATATCCCATGTTGTCGAAGCCCTATGTGTTTGAACATCTGGATGGCATTTTGGCGCAGTTGCTGGACGGCAAAGCGCGCGCGTTTGGCTGATATTGCGTCGAGATTTGACCAAGGATGGTTGTCAGTTTAGGGACTGGTGAAGGCTTGGTTTTCACGATGGTGTTTCTGTTTGGATCGCTGGACTTCAGACGGCTATTTTTTCAGAATGCGGTCGGGAAGTTTATTGATCGCTTCGTCAGCTCCCTGATCATTGTGGAATACGCCTTCACGAAATACCTTCATCGCTGCGTCCTGCTTCAATTTCGGATCGGTGGGAATTGGGGCTGACTCATCGTCCGCGAAAAGTCCCGGCTTTTCAGCTTCGCCGTCATCATGACGGGCGCTTTCACCAAATTTGGCAAGAACTTCAGGTTGGGCTTTTGTTTCGGGATTTTTGGCCATTGGGACGACTCCATTTCCTGGTGCACAACGGTGCGGGGCCGGTAAATGTTCCATGGTTATCTCAGCAGTGTGGATGACGTTATTTCTCCGCCGTCATTTTATAGCCAGCTTGTCGCAGCAGTTCGACAACACCTTCTTCGCCATAGAGGTGCAATGCTCCCACGGCGATAAAGGCAGCACCTTTGTCGATATATTGTCTTGATCGCGCGGCCATGTTTTTGTTTCGCTTCGTAATGAAATTATCCATAAAGGTATTGTCGCGAGGTTTGCGGGTGATGCCGTGTTTCCTGTTGAGATGGAGCATCAGCGGTTCCATCACTGTGACCTGATGAGTGAGGTAAAGTTCCACAAGGGTTTGGAATGTGTCTTCGACGGGAATGTCCAGTGCAGATTGATTGACCAGCATTTCCGCCTGATCCTGCAGACCGAGAGAACTCATCACATCGAGCTGTTCAGTAATGGTTTCGAGACCTTCGATGTCCACTTTATAGATCTGCGCGCTTTGCGACAGGGCTGCATCGAGCACGAATTTCGATTCACTGCGGGCTTGCTCGCAAGGCGGCGAGGACAACAGCATCATGACCAGCCATGGTTGGAGATGGCTGAGGCGATCTGGCGGGATTTTGGCCAGCATGGGGTTGGCGCGGAGTGCTGGTTCCTTATCGTCGGGTATGACATCCCACAGCGATTGTTCGCCCGGCATCTGGGTGCGCGTGGTGTCCGACGCCAGGGCGGCGCCCATGGCCATGCGATCTCCTACACCTGCAAGCTCAAATACGGCGGTCTGCGACCTTGCCATGCGGGCAGTCAGGGTTTTGGAAAGGGGGGCTATCCGGCTGGCGGTGACGTGGGCGGTGCCCCGCAGGGAAGAGGGGTTGGCACCGTTGGGCGGCG
>CAXTLE010000456.1:0-2253 GCA_964244855.1 uncultured Aestuariivirga sp.
GTCGCGAAGGTCGGTTCTGTAGGAGAGGTCCGGGACATGAACAAGAAAACGCTTACACGCGCAGATTTGAGTGAATCACTGCATCGCAGTATCGGCCTGTCCCGCACGGAATCGGCTGATATGGTCAATGCAGTGCTTGATTTGGTGGCTGATGCCCTGGTTGACGGGCAATCGGTCAAACTTTCATCTTTCGGCACCTTTATGATCCGCGCCAAGCGAGAACGCATGGGTCGCAACCCCAAAACCGGTGAAGAAGTGCCGATCACGCCACGCCGTGTTCTCGTCTTCCGCCCCAGCCAAGTGATGAAAAATATCGTCAATGGCCTGGAAGGCGGCGACGAAGATTGAAGTAAAGGAACGGATCCTTGGAAAAATCACCAGACGCCTTCCGCACCATCAGCGAAGTCGCTGAGGAACTGAATGTCCCACAGCACGTGCTGCGCTTTTGGGAAACCAAATTCACGCAAATCAAGCCCATGAAGCGCGCCGGTGGACGGCGTTATTATCGTCCTGCCGATGTTGATCTGGTGCGTGGCATTCGTACACTGTTATACGGTGAAGGTTATACCATTCGCGGCGTGCAACGCATTTTCAAGGAAGAGAATGCCGGATACGTTGTCGGCGTCGGCCGTGGTGACATCAAGCCGCGTCAGGGTGATGCAATTCGTGAAGGTGCGCCCTTGCCGGGCCGCGCCACCATGGCACCTCGTGCGGGCAAGGCAGGCGCAGTGGCTGCCAAAACACTGGTGCGCGATGAACCGCCGAAGGTTGTTCACCGTCTCTCAGCCGCACAATCCGATGCTTTGAAAGCAGCGCTGAAAGACTTGTCCGATGCGCGGAAAATGCTTGATCCGACGGCAACGTGAAGCTGTCCGCACTTGTAGGCAAAATGGCTGGATTGGTCGGCGCGCGCTTGACTGGCGCTGCCGTAGGATTTGCCAGTCAGCTTGTGCTGGCGCGAATACTGAGTGTGGACGACGTCGGTGTTGTATTTCTGGGGATGAGCGCTGCCTCATTCGTATCATTGGCCGCAGGAGGTGGCTATTCGCTGCTCGCAACAACCGAACTTCCAAAACTGACCGCCCATGGCATGCGCGGGCTGGCGGAAGCGTTCAACAAAGTCGCTGTGTTGGACAGCGTCATTGCATACGCGCTCTTGTGCGCGGTAGGTTGGATATGTGTTTCGCTGCTTGATCTCACGGGTGGTCAGAAAACTGCGCTATTCTTCGGCTTTGCCTGCGCGCCCGCCTCGTTGATAATCCGGTACAATGCGTCCATGGCCATGGCGGAGCGCATGTTCAAAATAGCCTATGCGCCTGACTTCCTATTTAGACCGACTGCGTTGCTGGTGGGACTTTTGGCGGGCGCATTCGTGGGTTGGGTACACTCGGCAGTTGCTGCGTTGATCGTCTTTGTCAGCGTCACATATCTCACTGCTGTGGGGCAGGCGATTTTCATGAAGGGCCTTGGTATTTCAATACGGCATTTTTCATGGCCGAGAGCAGCTTTTGCCAAACGGGTGCGGGCGAAGGCTTTTTCGTTGACGCTGGTTTCAGCCACCATGTTGGCCTTCGCAGATATCGTCATTCTCGTCAGTGGTTTTGTATTGCCGGAAAAAGATGTGGCCGTCGTCGGTATTGCCATGCGACTGGCAGCAATCGCGGGATTTGTGCTGCAGGCCGGACAAATGCTGGTCGCTACGGATTTTACGCAAGCGTTGGTGCGGCGGGAGGACGATGTGGTCAATGCCGTGCTGAAGCGCATCAACTACACCACAATTGTCATCGTGTTGGGAGGTCTTGCTGGCGCGTTGGTACTGGGAGATTTCGTGCTTGATCTTTTTGGCGATGTATATCGGCAGGGAAAGTGGCTCCTCGTATTATTCATGATCGGCCAGTCTTTGCGTGCACTGGGCGGGATGAACCAGCAGATTTTGTCGATCAACGGTTTTCAATTGCGCACAGCAGGCGCTTGTTTGCTCACGCTGGTTGTTTTGTTGTGCCTGTCTGTGCTTTTGTGCAAGGCATTAGGCTCGATAGGCATTGGCTATGCAGTTGTGGGCGCTGAGATTGTCTGGCTCGTCGCTTTGGCAACGCAGGCCCAGCATCTGTGCGGTCGCAGGGGAGATCTTCTTTGGGTGCTGCAACACCGCTGAATTCGCATTTGCCTTTGGGTGTCGATCACGCTACACGCTGGCTCAAGTCGGAGCGTAGCGCAGCCCGGTAGCGCACTAATCTGGGGGGTTAGGGGTCG
>CAXTLE010000457.1:0-2244 GCA_964244855.1 uncultured Aestuariivirga sp.
AATTGGGCCAAACGCCCAGAAGGCGGCGGCCAGCGCACAGCCCGAACGGGTTCGTGATAATTAGTCCTCTCCCGTTTCTTTAACGGGAGAGGAAGGGACCCATCGCTTTTGCGATGGGGAGGTGAGGGACAACAAACTCCATCACCGCCGTCCCTCACCTATCCCACTTCGCTACGCTACGCGGGCCCCTTTCCTCTCCCGTTAAAGAAACGGGCGAGGACATTAGCGCAATAGCGGTCCGACTTTCTTTTCTAACAGCGCCACTAATTCCGGCTGCATGAAAGTGTATTTGTCTGGACTATCCAGCGAGATGACGCGCTTGTATTCAGGTATTTCCGAAACTGCTTGGCCAATTTCACGCGCATGGATTTTTCCATCACAAATATGATGTCGGCCGATCCGATTTGCTCTGGCGAAACGCGTTGATCGGCATCGGCATTTAGGCCCGCTGAATCGGTTTCTATGTTGGGACGTTTTGCAAAAATCTGTTCTGCCGTCGGGCTGCGCAATTTATTGACACCACAGATGAAGAGAATGTTTTTCATGATTTTGTTTCAGCTGCTTTGCGCAAGCCAGCTTTTTCTTCTGCGGTGATGGAGCGCCAATCGCAGCCGATCAACGCAGCTTCCATGGCATATAGGGCGATCACTGATATCTGCTTACCAAAAGCAAATCTGAGGCGGCACCATGCAGCCACCGCCCCAATTTTTTTCAAGTCCGCTTCGGTGGTGATGCCAACTTCCTTGAGCCATTTTTCCATTTGCGGCCCAAGATTGCGCATCTCAGAAATTTTCGTCAACATGCCTCACATCAAGTGAACTAAACCGAAGACAGAATTACAGCTTGATGATCAATTTTCATAGAGGCAGGGTCAATCGCGTTGATGAAGGGCAGAAGACTGGGCGCTTTCATTGAATCTGCCGTGGCTGTTTCGGCATCGCCAAGGCTGGCCCAAAACGCGATATCGGTATATTATCCATCCTTTCCAACAACCAGCTTTCGCGAAATGAACCCTTTGCGGGTTTTGAGAAAGTTATTGGTGGCGCTGGCTGCTGCAAGAAACTGGTCTTGATTCACACCCGACACCAATTTGAACGAAACAATTTCAACAATTTTAGGAACCATAGCATCCTCGGCAAATGAGTGTTTGAGTGTGGCAAGCGGCATTGCCGCCAATGCTGCAGCGAGCAGAAGAAGAGTGCGGGCGGTTTTCAAAATTTAACTCCGTTTGTTAGGGGAGTCGTTGATTAGCAGCGCCAGATGTCGAGAACTGTCAGCAGCGGGAAGCTGGCTTTCGCTGGGGAGACGGTGTTTGGGGGTTTGGAATTGACTAACTTGGCGACCCATTGAATAAAAAGATAGATTTCAAAAACCGACATTCGAAAACTGAGGATTTTGATTTTTTCTTTAAGTGTAGTCTATAAGCATATTTATGAACCTTCACACACACAACAAGACGCTTGTGGATTTTTTGATTTCAAACACGGAAGCAATACCCACTAGGTTTTACGGCAAACAATATAGAGCTTCGGCCTACTTAGAAGACGGTACTTATCTGCCCTGTGTTTTATTCAGTGACCGCAACAAAATGCTGGCACTTTATGAGGAACGTCTGAATGAGCTACAAGCGAAGACGGTGCAATTTCGTCAAAGCCTTGGATCGTTCACGATGTCTGGCAGCAGAGTAGATAGCTACGATATAGCTCAACTCGAAGTCTCAAAATATGCAATGCCGCAAAATTGGGTCAACAAGATAATCGGCGAAACCTCGATGGGTTGGACTTGTTTCGTGGTAGAGATGAAAGATGGGAAGCTGTTTAACTATGGCACTTCGTTCGCTCGAGAGTTCTTTAATGTACCATTGGGTTATACATTTGCAGATTTTAACGAGATTTACTCTGATATGATTGCGATGCCAGACGGTACGGTTGTTTCAGGTCGAGGCGCCAATCAGCCTGTAGAGTTTATTAGGGAAAGAAGCCATTTTATCTGTTATCTCGATGGTCTGGATTGAAAAGTAAAAACCCGCGATCATCTCGCGGGTTTTTCAAATTTATTCCTGTAGTGAGCGCTTAAAGCCCCGCCTGCAGACCTTTCAAATGCTCCAAATTCTCATTGGCGCGTCTGCGATCTTCGTCGGTTTTGGCTTCGGAGACTTCGGCTTCGGCGGATTTGATTTGGGCGCTGAGGGCGCTGGCATCAAGATCGGTCATATCGATTGCGGTTTCGGCCAAGACCGTCAAG
>CAXTLE010000458.1:0-2234 GCA_964244855.1 uncultured Aestuariivirga sp.
GTTGAACCGAGATTTTCCATTAGGTCAGATTTCTAATGGAAGTCATTAGCGCAAGCATTTGATTTGTATATTGTTTAGCTCACATTCGCCCTACAATCAGGGATCTCGATTTCAGTGCAGGGGAAACGATGGAATTTGACCTCCGTTTTACCGACAAAGAAATCACAGCTTGGGGCGGCATGGCGTTGATGAAACGCATGCTCGATCATCTCGGCTTCGAGGCCGCCCTTTCTGCTGCCGAGTTGCCACAACCGGGTAGTAACCGTGGCTATCGCCCCGAGCAACTCATCACCCAATTCATGCTCTCGGTCTGGTGCGGTGCCAATCGCTTCGAGCATGGCGAAGTTACCCGGCACGATCAGGTCTTAAAACGACTATTCGGCTTCAAGCGCATGGCCAACTTCAAAGCCGTCATCCGACTGTTCAGCAAGTTCACGCAAGGCACGAATGAGTCGGTGATGGACAGCCTATACCGCTGGATGTTCGGGCAATTGTCCATCAATGGCGTCACGCTTGATCTGGACTCCACCGTGATGACCCGCTACGGTGCGCAAGAAGGCGCAGCACGTGGCTACAACCCAGCCAAACGTGGCCGTGCCAGCCACCATCCCCTGATGGCCTTTGTCGCCGACACGCGCATGATTGCCAATTGCTGGCTGCGCCCCGGCAACAGCAGCTCAGCCAACAATGTGCAGGCCTTCTTGGCGAGTACCCGGCATCGCTTGGGAGACAAGCGGGTGTCGCTGCTGCGTGCCGATAGTGGCTTCAGTGACAGCGCCTTTCTGGATCATCTCGATCAGCAACGGCTCCATCACATCATCGCGCTACGCCAGAATCAGCCGCTGCAACGCGCACTGGTCGATGCTAGAGGCTGGTGGGTGCTGCAAGACGAGCATGGCAAGCCGGTCGAAGGCATCGAGCTGACTCGTTTTACCTATCAGGCCAACGCGTGGAGCCGACCACGTTGGGTGGTGGGCATACGCCAACACATCGATGCGCGTGCAGCACCCAAGGGCCGTACCCTGAGCCTGTTTGCCGATGATCCGGTGACCGGTAAGTGGCGCTTTTCTGCGTTGGTGACCGATTTAGATTTACCGGCGGAGGCGATCTGGCGGCTCTATCGTGGGCGCGCCGATTGCGAGAACCGGATCAAAGAACTCAAGTACGATTTCGCGGCGGACAGCTTCAACATGAATGACTTTTGGGCGACCGAGGCGGCGCTCAATACGGTGATGTTGGCGTTCAACCTGATGAGTCTATTGCGGCAGGTTCTGCTTAAAACCAGCCCCGTGAAGCACTCTTCCACTGCTGTGCAGCACACACTGCGAACGCTACGCTACAAACTGTTTGCGAAGGCTGCTTATCTCACCACCGAGGGCCGCAAGCCGATCTTGAATCTGGCGATGGCGATGCAACAGCGAGCGTGGATGCAAGGGCTGTGGGAGGCTTCAATGACCTTTGATTTGCCCGCCAAATTTACCCCCATCTATCAGCCTCCTTGAAATCCTAATGGAAAATCTCGGTTGAAGAGATACCTGAAATTGTTGCGCTGATTGAAAAATTCCGAGGCCAAGTTGAAGGCGGCGTCTGTGTGCGACAGTTCGAAGAGCTGCGTCCTGATAGTGAGGAACGCTATTTTGTATTCAAGCAAAAAGCCTTCGCCCGCGACGGCGCTGTTCCTGAGATTGTTGAACGAATTGCGACAAGAATAAATAGTCCATTCTTCTCAGTAGATATCGTACTGGCTGCCAATGGTGTTCCTAGATTGATAGAGCTGGGCGATGGCCAAGTTTCTGATAGAAAGAAATGGGATGCTGATCGCTTCGTTGCTATGCTGAATGGCTGACGATGCATTTAATATCGAACGCGTTAACATCACATTTCATCAGTTGAAAACCTAATATGAAATTTCAATCATTAGTTCAAAAAGTGTTAATCCGGTGACTCCCGAGCAAGAAATCGCCAGACGAAAAAAACTGGTCAAAGCAGCACGCGCAACGCTCTCTATGGAATTTGGACTGTCTTTCGGCGCGGATCTCATAAGACGAGCCCTTTTTAATCTCGGTGAAAAATACGAGAAGCAACACCCTGTTTTCGACGCTTTTATTCAAGACATACCAGCGGAAATACCTTTCGGGCGCACTAGGCTACTTTGGAATCCCGCCGCAATGCTCGCAACCGACAATAAACTCGCCAGCATCGAAGCACACTACCGCCGTGAAATATTCGATGAG
>CAXTLE010000459.1:0-2202 GCA_964244855.1 uncultured Aestuariivirga sp.
CTGAGGCTGGTGCCACCGCATCTTCATCGCCCGTCACCATTAAAACGGGACAGCGGATCATGCGGAGATCGGCTGCAGTGGCGGATGCCAGCGCTTCGCAAGACTGGGCAAAGTTTTCAGCGTCCTGCCGCATGTGGCTTTCGCGCACAAAAGCTGCTGCCAGCGGATTTTGTGATTTTGTGTGGGATGAAAGGCCTGCCGTGACTACGGCATCTGCCACCACGCACATGCCATGCGATTTTGCTGTGACGGCACGGTCGCGGATGCGCTGGCGTGCGGCATCACCGGGTTCAAGGATTGGTGCAAATAGAACCATGCCAGTAACAGCTTCGGGGGCCATCACTGCAATATGCTGGCACACAATGGTGCCCATGGAATGCCCTACCAGAAAACCTGGGCAAGCACCCAGGCTTTGCACGGCATCAATCACGGTGCGGGCCATATAGGCGATATCGAGTTTCTCATGCGGCAACCGGGAACGGCCAGAGCCCGGCAAATCCACCCGCACAGTGCGATGACCCCGCAGACCGCTCATCAGCATCTGAAAACTATTTGATGTGCCACCTAGGCCGTGCACAAGTGTCACAGGGAAGCCTTCCCCGTCTACCTCCGCCTTCAGCATCGTGGTGGCAACAGTGCTCACGCAGCTTTCTCCTGCAACTGGTTTTCAAGAATGCCAATGCCCGTGATCTCAACTTTCATCACGTCGCCCGACATCAAGTATTTGGGCGGCTTGAAACCAATGCCCACACCGGCAGGTGTTCCCGTCGCGATAATGTCTCCCGGCATCAGCGTAATACCTTCGGATAGTGTGGCAATCAGCGTAGGCACATCAAATATCAGCGCCGCGGTGTTTGAATTCTGGCGCAGCTCATCATTGATCCAGCAGCGCACATGGGTGTTAGACAAATCGATTTCATCACGCGTCACCGCCCAAGGCCCCATGGGGCCAAAGGTGTCCTGGGATTTGCCGATGAGCCACTGGCTGTGTTTGCCTTGCAGGTCACGCGCCGTCACATCATTGATGATGGTGTAACCCCAGACGTGATCAAGAGCGGCGGCTTTCGAAATCCCTTTGCCACCCTTGCCAATAATGACAGCGAGTTCAGCTTCATAATCGATGGCTGACGAAATGGTCTTGCTGAAGTAGACTGGTGCACGATGCGCCACCACGCATTCCGGAACTTTTGAAAAGATGATGGGATGTTGTGGAACTGTGCCTTGCGCAGCGCTCGAGTCAAAGCCGCTCGATGCAAATTCCTTGGCGTGTTCATGATAATTCTTGCCAACGCAGAATATGTTCCGGCGAGGCTGCGGGATGGGCGCTTCCAACGTGACTTCGCGCAAAGGAATAGGGTTGAGCGTTGCTGGCAATTGGTCGCGCTCTATGAGAGCAAGCAGGCCAGATTTCGCGTCTTCAACAGAGACGTCAAACGGGGATACGGTCTGCCGCTTCTCATCGACGAGACCAACGCGACGCTCACCAGCAATGTGGAAAGTTGCAACTCTCAAACTGTCCTCCCAGACTATACCAATATTAAAGTTGGTTCAATTGCGACGATGATTGCATAACAAAATGACAAGCATCAAGCGCTAAATTTCGTAAATAAAGCCGGTTTTCCGCTGGTTTTCTGGACCAATTGTGCTATTGGTTCTGTTATTGGTATAGTTGGAAACCCTCTATGGCGCGTCACAAAGCCACTGACATTACTACAATTCTGCGCTCGCGCATTGAAGACGGGGTGTGGAGTACCGAAGAGTCTTTGCCCAACGAACGCTTGTTGGCAGAAGAATTTGGTGTGGCCCGTAACACTGTGCGCAGCGCTCTACAAAAACTTGAGGATGAAGATCTCATCAGCCGCGAAGTTGGTCGTGGCACCCTCGTCAAACAACGGACAAGTGATGAATTGCGCCGCGTGCTTGTCCGCATTTCAGGTGCAAGCCCGCTGGACATTCTCAACTTGCGTTTGATCATTGAACCACAAGTGACAGCTTCAGCCGCGATTCACGCGACCGCCCGTGACTTAACCGCTATTGAAGAAGCCAACAGTCTTGCTGATGCAGCAACCGGATTGGGGCCATTTGAACAATGGGACAACGAGTTTCATGCGCGGATATACACAGCGACACACAACGAGTTCTTGATTGATTTTTTCAAACTGCTGATTGTCGTTCGCTACCGCGAAGCCATGATGGCCATCC
>CAXTLE010000460.1:0-2192 GCA_964244855.1 uncultured Aestuariivirga sp.
CACCCAAGGATGATCGCGCGGAACGTTTCAAGGGGGTGCTTGGCACCGCCATGAAGGCGATTGCGCTTGATCCTGATCTTGCGGTGACATTCGGCAACGACCAGCCCATCCTCACGGGCCATAAAGCCCGCCTGCCGCAAATCAATGCCAGCACCACAATGAAAGACATCGCAATCACGCGCGGATTGTCGGATTCATTTGCACTGCGCTTGGCCAACCACAAAGACGACATCCACAACCGCTACATGCCGCAAGGCAAGAACGCCCGCGCCATGTTTGAGTCAGTCGAACAGGCCCGCATCGAAGCCATCGGGGCCAATGCCATGCCGGGTGTGGCGATCAATCTCTCCGCCATGCTGGATGACCGCTATTCAAAGACCGTGGTCAATCGTTCGTCCAACCGTCGCGACACTCCATTGGAAGAAGCCGTGGGTCTCATCCTGCGTGAAAAGCTCACAGGCGAAGCACCACCCGCAGCAGCCCGGCAATATGTTGACTTGTGGCGGCAGTGGGTTGAGGACAAAGCCAAGGGCAGTCTCGAAACCCTGTCTTCCGCTGTGCACGACCAACAGCAATTCGCAAAATTCTCCCGCGACCTGATCGCCGCCCTCGACATGGGCGATGAGTTGGGTGAAGACCCGGACAAAGGAGAAGAGAACGAAGAGCAGGAGGCGGAAGAAGATTCCGGCGAACGCAACGAAACTCCTGAAGGTCAAGAACAGGAATCCGAACAACAAGCCTCCGAAGACATGCAAGAGGCCGAAGGCGAATCCGAAAGTGCTGAGATGGAAGCACAATCCATCAACAGCGACGATCAACCCGATGATCAAGAGGTGAACGACGAGACTGACGGCGAAGAGCCCTACCGTCCGCAACTGCCTTTCTCGAACCATGCCGCGCAGGATTTCTACAAGGTCTACGCCAACAGCTTTGATGAAGTGGTGAGTGCCACTGATCTGTGCGACGAAGAAGAACTGACGAGGCTTCGCGCCTATCTCGACAAGCAGCTCTCCAGTCTGCAAGGCGTCGTCGCAAGACTTGCAAATCGTTTACAACGCCGCCTGATGGCGCAGCAAAACCGCTCGTGGGAATTTGACATCGAAGAGGGCATGCTTGATTCTGCCAAGCTTATGCGTGTCATCATCGACCCGATGCATCCCCTCTCATTCAAAATGGAGAAGGACACAAACTTCCGCGATACTGTCGTCACGCTGCTCATCGACAATTCCGGCTCCATGCGCGGCCGCCCCATCACGGTCGCCGCAACCTGCGCTGATATCCTCGCCCGCACACTGGAACGCTGCGGTGTGAAAACTGAAATTCTGGGCTTCACGACACGCGCATGGAAAGGCGGCCAAGCGCGTGAGAGATGGCTGGCTGTGGGAAAGACGCCAAACCCCGGCCGTCTCAACGATCTCCGCCACATCATTTACAAGGCGGCCGATGAACCCTGGCGTCGCGCCCGCAAAAATCTGGGCCTGATGATGCGCGAAGGTCTGCTGAAAGAAAACATCGACGGCGAAGCCCTGATCTGGGCCCACAACCGCATGCTGGGCCGCCCCGAACAACGCCGTATCCTGATGGTGATTTCAGACGGCGCCCCGGTGGATGATTCCACGCTATCAGTCAATTCCGGCAACTATCTCGAACGCCATCTGCGCCAGGTCATTGGCGACATCGAAACCAAATCTCCCATTGAGTTGATCGCCATCGGCATCGGCCACGACGTGACACGCTATTACAAGCGCGCAGTCACCATCGTCGACGCGGAAGAACTGGGTGGTGCCATGACCGAGAAACTGGCAGAATTGTTTGATGACAAGGTTCAGGGCAATGCCAGACCAACGCCACGTCGCCGCTCCGCTGCTTGAAACAGAGCGGCTCCGCTTGCGGCAATTTCACTCGGAAGATTTGGGCACAAGTCATGCCCTTTGGAATGAGCCTGCCGTTTCCAGATTCATGGCATCTGGCAAACCGCAATCAATCGAAGATATCTGGAAAGACCTTCTGCAAACCATCGGCCATTGGCAGGTTCTGGGTTACGGCTATTGGGCGATTGAGAAAAAGGCAACTGGACGATTCATCGGCAATATCGGCTTTGCTGAATTCAAACGTGATATGGTGCCAGATATGAATGGCACGCCGGAAGCGGGCTGGGCCTTGATGACTGAGTATCATGGCAAGGGATTTGG
>CAXTLE010000461.1:0-2188 GCA_964244855.1 uncultured Aestuariivirga sp.
AAAAATAAAAACTTTCTATACAAGATGAATCATCATCTTTATTAATAAAAAATGACACTGCTGTCCGGTTAAGGACTTTTTCATTTGAAAGGAATGTGATTGGTTTGGGGTTCATTCACATTTTCGATGACATGAGGCTGGAGACGAAATCTGACCATCATGCTCATACCAGTTCCCTCCCCCTTGTTGGGGGAGGGTGAAGAATAGAGATTGCCGTCACTCCACTTCCTTAACCGGACAGCAGTGGGACAAGGCCGATAGTGACAAAACTGCGAGCACGCCCCTCATGTTAGTGCCTGTGGGAAGAGGTCTCATTTCTTCGCTTGCAACACTCCCGTGCGAAGTTCCATGCTGGTGCAGATTGGAGACGTGGGATGGCTGGATTTTTTGAAGGTCGGTTTGCAGCCTTGTGGCTGTCGGTGCTTGCGGCGCTGGCGCTGTTGCTTGATGTCCTGATTTCACCCGGACTTGCATCTTATCTTGCAGTGCCATTGGTCATCGCAACGGCGCTGGCCCTTGTAGGCTTGCACGACATAACGCAAACCAAGCGATCCATCCTGCGCAATTACCCTATCATCGGCCATATCCGATTTTTCCTTGAGAAAATCCGGCCGGAAATGCGGCAATATTTTTTCGAAGCTGATACCGATGGCAGGCCATTCCCCCGGGAAAAACGCGCTATCGTTTATCAACGCGCCAAGAAGCAACTCGATAAAAAACCTTTCGGTACCCAAAGCGACGTTTATGCCGAGGGTGCTGAATGGATGCTGCATTCCATGCAGCCCATGGACGTGGCGAAGGACCTGTTCCGCATCAGCATTGGTGGACCTGATTGCAAGCAGCCCTATTCCGCTTCGGTGCTGAATATCTCAGCCATGAGCTATGGTGCGTTGTCGGCCAACGCCATCCGCTCGCTCAACGCCGGGGCCAGGAAAGGCAACTTCGCCCATGACACCGGCGAAGGCTCCGTCAGCCCCTACCACATGGAAGCGGGCGGCGATTTGATCTGGGAAATTGGCTCAGGTTATTTCGGTTGTCGCAATTTGGACGGAACATTTTCGGCAGAGAAGTTCAAAGCCACCGCAGAAAATCCACAAATCAAGATGATTGAAATCAAACTCAGCCAAGGCGCAAAACCCGGCCACGGCGGCGTATTGCCCGCTGCGAAAGTGACAGAAGAAATCGCCGCGATCCGTGGTGTCACAATGGGCGTGGATTGTGTATCGCCTGCACGGCATTCGGCGTTTTCAACACCAAAGGAATTGCTGGGCTTTGTGAAAACCTTGCGCGAATTGTCCGGCGGAAAGCCAGTCGGCTTCAAACTCTGCATTGGCCATCCCGTTGAGTTTCTAGGCCTGGTGAAAGCCATGCTTGATACCGGAACACTGCCAGATTTCATTGTCGTCGACGGCAAGGAAGGTGGCACGGGTGCTGCCCCCGCAGAATTTATCGATAACCTTGGCATGCCCTTGCGCGACGGCTTGGCAATTGTGCATTCCACCCTCACGGGTGCGGGCCTGCGCGACGATATCAAAATCGGTTGTGCCGGCAAAATCATCACAGGCTTTGACATGGCGAGAGCCCATGCCTTGGGGGCCGACTGGTGCAATGCCGCACGCGGCTTCATGTTTGCGGTGGGCTGTATTCAGGCCCAGAGCTGTCATACCGGGCACTGTCCCACGGGCGTCGCAACCCAAGATCCATTGCGGCAACGCGCAATCGTGGTGACAGACAAGTCGGAGCGTGTAGCAAGTTTCCACAAGGAGACTGTAAAGTCGCTGGCGGAACTATTGGCGGCAAGCGGCATGAACACACCGTCGGATTTAAAACCGCATCACATCTACCGGCGCATTGGGGATGGACGGATTATTACCTTCGCCGAGCAGTTTACATTTCTTGTCCGAGGGCAATTGTTGAATGATAATACGACACATGCCTTTTCAGGGGATTGGGAGAGGGCGACATCGGAGCGGTTTTGAGTTTAAGAAGGGACCTCACATAACAGGCGCTGAGTTAAGGTGAAAATTTCTGACCTTGTCATTGCCGCACCTGTTGCGGCAATCCATTGTGGGGCGAGAGAGAGGTTCTCCCAGAAAATTCCGCTGGCGGTGCGATGGATTACCGCAACAAGTGCACTGCTGTCCGGTTAACATGTTCAAGTGATCAAAAGCGCTGTTCTTCTCCCTCC
>CAXTLE010000462.1:0-2184 GCA_964244855.1 uncultured Aestuariivirga sp.
TCACGTTGGATGACTGCTTCCAGTGGGGCTTTTCCGGTGTGCTGATGCGCAGCGCCGGTGCCGCATGGGATTTGCGCAAGTCCCAGCCCTATGAATGTTATTCCGAAATGGATTTCGATATTCCCGTCGGCAAGAATGGCGATAATTATGATCGCTATGTGTTGCGTGTGCAGGAAATGCGCGAATCCCTGAAGATCATGTCGCAATGCGTGGAGCAGCTTTCGGGCAAGGAACGTGTTGGCCCAGTGTCGTCAATGGATGGCAAAGTGGTGCCGCCAAAGCGCAGCGAAATGAAACGCTCGATGGAAGCGCTGATCCACCATTTCAAACTCTATACCGAAGGCTACAAGGTGCCAGCAGGCGAAGTCTATGCCGCTGTGGAAGCACCCAAAGGCGAGTTCGGCGTTTATCTCGTCAGCGACGGCAGCAACAAACCCTACCGCTGCCGCTTGAGAGCCCCCGGCTTCGCCCACCTGCAAGCCATGGACTGGCTCTGCCGCGGACATATGCTGGCGGATGTGAGCGCGGTGCTGGGATCGATTGATATTGTGTTTGGTGAGGTGGACCGGTGAGTGTTCGCAGATTAGATCCCGTTCAACCCGTGTCCTTTGTCTTCACGCCAGAAAACCTCGCGTGGGCGAAAACCTGCATTGCGAAATATCCCGCTGGCAAGCAGGCTTCGGCTGTTATCCCCTTGCTCTGGCGCGGGCAGGAGCAGGATGGTTGGACCTCGCGTCCGATGATTGAATATATCGCTGAAATGCTCGACATGGCCTATATCCGCGTGCTGGAAGTGGCGACGTTTTATACCATGTTCCAGCTATCGCCTGTGGGCACGAAAGCGCACATCCAGCTCTGCGGCACCATTGCCTGTCAGTTGCGTGGCGCGGAAGAATTGCGCAAAGTCTGCGAACGCAAAATCCATCCGCAACCCCAGCATTTGAATGCCGATGGCAGCATGTCTTGGGAAGAGGTGGAATGTCTTGGGTCTTGCGTGAATGCGCCGATGGTGCAGGTGTTCAAGGACACCTACGAAGACTTGACACCCGCCAAACTTGAGGAATTGATTGACCTTTGGCAGGCCGGACAACAGGTTAAGCCCGGCCCGCAAATCAACCGCCAATATTCCATGGCCGAAGGCGGCGCATCATCGCTCACTGACAAGTCACTTTACAAAGGCCAGCGCAGTTTCAAGCGCGTCGAAGCCCCGCCGCCGCCTGCGCCAATTGTTGCACCCGTCGTTGCAGCAGCAGTGGCACCAGTGCCCGCCACCAAAGAACCAATCCCGTCGCCATCGGCCACCAAACCCGCAGCGGAAGATATTCGCCCGGTCACACTGGTGTCGAAGCAGGTTGAAGCGCAGATAAAATCCGTCAACGCCAAGGAAGCAGCCTCCACGGCACCTGGTGTTGTGATGACGGAGAAGGCGCAAGCTGAAACCGGCATTGTCCGAGTCACCGAACACGACGTGGTGAAATCCACCACAAAAATCAAAGCGAAATCCAAGCCCGCCGCGACCCGCATCATCGATCCGCCAAAGCCTGCCATCAAATCCGCCGCCCGCGCCATTGATGGCCGTCCGGAATTGCTGAAAAAGCCCCATGGCAAGGCCGATGATTTGAAGCTGATCTGGGGCGTTGGCCCCGCACTCGAAAAGCTGCTCAACAAGATTGGCATCTGGCACTTCGACCAGATCGCCAATTGGTCCGCCAAGGAATTGGTGTGGGTTGATGAAAAACTCGAAGGCTTCAAGGGCCGTGCCAAGCGCGACGAATGGGTGAAGCAATCGAAAAAACTGGCCAAAGGCTGGCGTCCTGAAAACGCCGTCGGCGACAAGCCGAAAGGTCGTAGCTGATGCACACAATCTCCCTCACCCTGAGGTGCGAGCTCTTGCGAGCCTCGCAGGGTCGGCCACACACTCCGTATCACGCAGGTGCTTCGAGGCTCGCGAAGGCGCTCGCACCTCAGCACGAGGGTTCACACGATGCTCGCTGACAAAGACCGCATTTTCACCAACCTCTACGGCCTGCATGACTGGGGCCTTGAGGGTGCCAAGCAGCGTGGCGCGTGGCTCGACACCAAGTCCTTCATCGACAAGGGCAGGGACTGGATTGTCAATGAAGTGAAGGCCTCTGGCCTGCGTGGCCGTGGCGGCGCTGGCTTCCCGACGGGCCTCAAATGGTC
>CAXTLE010000463.1:0-2182 GCA_964244855.1 uncultured Aestuariivirga sp.
CTGGCCGTTGCCGTCATGCCGGAAATCTGCATGCGGCCGGGCATGCGTATTTTGAGTGAAGCCGAAGGCTTCCCCAAACTCGGCACCTTCGACATCGGCCTCATCTTCAAACCCGGACGCAAAAGCCCGGCGGTGGAAGCGCTGACGCGGCATGTGAAGGAAGGGTTGCAGAGTTCACGGTTTGCGATTGCGGCGGAGTGAATTTGCCCTCACACAGAATTGACAACAACCCCTGGGACGACGGTACCTCAGGCCTCAATGACGTCCGACAAGCGCTCGACGAACTCGCCGCCGGAAAACCCGTATCAGTGCCCGCAACCCAGTCCTACGGCTGCGGCATTGATTATTCGAAGGCGTGATGACTTTGCGCCGCAAAGGCAACGACATCGTCCATAGACTTGTCGTTCATGGCTTCCGTAAGTTGCAACTTGACCTTGGGATGAACAAGGATCGGGTTTGTGAGCAGTTATATACTGTCGTCCAATTTAAAGTTTGATGTCGTCCAATTTAAAGTTCGATGCCGTCCAATTTAAAGCAGAAAACTGACTGATTGTAAGTGACCTCACTCTCACTCAACAAGATTTCTGATTCGGCAGGCTCGGCCTATCGAAATCGCTATATATGAGAATCGGATTCCCAATTGAACTCAATTGTCATCACATCGTCATTCCCACGAAAGTGGGAATCCAGACTTTCAACCAGCGAACTTGTGGAAAGTCTGGATTCCCGCATTCGCGGGAATGACGGTTATTTTGGTTTCATCTGAGCGTCCGGTGCTCTCCAAATCAAACAAAATCTCCTTTCCTCGCAAACGCATATCCGGGCAGCACGGCAGAGCTGCGCGTGTCTGTTGAATTGTGGAATGCCACCCATCATGCAATCTGCGTGTGGGCGCTGGAGCACGCCAGCGTCATGTCTTGTTCATACCGACGAACGGTCTCACCCTCACAGTCTGATTCGATGGCAATTGCCCACCGTGCAAACGAAATAAGACTCACACGGTCCCTCCCCTAAAACCAGACATCTCCGACAATCTTGCCCGAAGCTGGCAAATCTTCAAAGCTGTGCAATCCGTCAAAATGCAGCAATGGAATATGTGCCACTGTGTCAGGCTCGGCCAGCCGCAAGTTGACTGCAACACGAATGCGCCCCTTTGGCCCTGCCTTGGCTTCCCGCCATGATACAAGACAGCCGCACGTCTTGCAGAAATCGAAGGACAAAGGGCTGTTTTCGTGGCGAAAGAACGAGGTTAACTGCCCGTCTGCTGCTGCAATATGAATCGCCTCGCCGTCAAAATCATAAGCCCATAACACACCATAACGGCGACAAGCACTGCAATTGCAGATTGTCGCATCCGCAATTTTGCCTGTGAAAATCCACTTGCACGCGCCACATAAACATCGACCTTCAGTCGTGACGTGCACACCATCTTCAGACCTGCGTTTCATCTCGTTTCATGCTTTCCGATAAAATAAGGAGGTCGCTGCCTTTGACTTCAGACCCACATCAAGCCGCCTTCCTCACCCGTCTCTTTGCAGCCACGGGCGCTTGTTTCAATAATCCTCTGACACCCTCAGGATCGCGATCAATAATCATCAGATAAGCCCGCATTGCGCCCAAGGGACTTGTGCGCTCTTGCTCCCAGTCGCGGATTTGGTTGATTGAGAAACCGAATTCGGATGCAAAGGCTTCCTGACCAAGTTTGAGTTTGAGGCGGATGGTCTTTACGTCGGTTTCGGCGGGTATGTAGATTCGTGCCGGAGCGACATCACCACGGGCAATTGCAGCAGCTTCCTTTGCGGCACGGATCAACCTGCTTCCAATTTTTGACATCATGCACTCCCCTAAAATTTCGCGATTTTGGCGGCAACCGCTGCCCTGTAACCATCAGCTATTCCACCCAAAATCTTCTTCAATTCGTTCTTTTCAACCTTGGTCAAATAGATCTTTTCGCGCTTCTCATAGATATCGAGCAGAGATACCGGAAACTACTACGTAAAACACGTAGTTCAGTTAATGGGACTGTTACAATACGTCAAGAAACAGGAAAAGTGATCGTTGCCAAACCCTGCTCTCTGCGTCAGCAAGCCCCGTTGTTAAACGGCCTGACCACCGCCAAATCTTGTCCATGACCATCTCCTCCCCCACCCTCACAGTCTGGTTCGACGGCAGTTGCCCTCTC
>CAXTLE010000464.1:0-2181 GCA_964244855.1 uncultured Aestuariivirga sp.
CGGGTCAAACCATCAGCAGCTAAAAACTTGATTTCTGCACCTCGAGCATTGCAAGACTCTGATTTTTCATTGGAAATTTCACAAAAGGGTGTCGATATGCGGATTGGTCTCGATATGGCAAGGCTCGCTTTGCGTGAAACGGTTCGTACAATAATAGTTGTTACGGGTGACTCGGACTTCGTTCCGGCGTTCAAATTTGTCCGCCGCGAAGGAATAAAAGTCATTTTGGAACCCTTGGGACACAATGTTCGCCCGGAACTCAGATCGCACGCCGATATTGTTTTATGATCAAGATGTTTCGGCAACGCTTTTACAGCTTCAACTTGGCCCTCTTTCCGCCATAACACTATCCCTCAAACAACAGGAACCTTCTGAATCATGTCGATTGCATTTGTATTTCCGGGGCAGGGTAGTCAGGCTGTTGGGATGGGGAAGTCTCTCGCTGATAATTTTGCTTCAGCGCGTGCCGTGTTTGATGAGGTGGATGCGGCGCTTTCGCAGAAGCTTTCGGACTTGATGTGGAATGGGCCGGAGGATCAACTCACGCTGACTGAAAATGCGCAGCCGGCTTTGATGGCGGTCAGTTTGGCGGCGATGCGGGTTTTGGAAGTTGAGCATGGTATTACGGTTGCCAATACGGCTCGATGTGTGGCGGGGCATTCGCTGGGTGAATATTCAGCACTTGCCGCGGCGGGAACCTTTACCTTGGCTGATACGGCGCGGCTTTTGAAAATTCGCGGGTGGGCTATGCAGTTGGCAACGCCCGTGGGCACAGGAGCCATGGCGGCTTTGTTGGGGTTGGATTTTGCGACGGCTTCGCTGGTGGCGGCCGAAGCGGCGCAGGGTGATGTGTGTCAGGCGGCCAATGACAATTCGGATGGTCAGGTGGTGATTTCAGGCTCCAAGGCGGCGGTGGAGCGGGCGCTGGATATTGCCAAAGCGAAGGGTGCGAAGCGGGCGATTTTGTTGCCGGTGTCGGCACCGTTTCATTGTGCCTTGATGCAGCCTGCGGCAGAGGCGATGCGTGAGGCGCTTGCTGCTACGGAGATGCGGAACCCGGTTGTGCCGGTGATTGCCAATGTGGTGGCGGGGGCATTGACGGATGCCGTGGAGATACGTCAGCGTTTGGTGGAGCAGGTGACGGGCACTGTGCGGTGGCGCGAATGTGTTTATGCCATGAGTGATTTGGGTGTGAATGTGTTTGTTGAGGTTGGCAGTGGTAAAGTATTGACAGGGCTTGCCAAAAAGAATGCGCCTGAGGCCAAGGCGATTGCAGTTGGGAATGCGGATGATGTGGCTGGGGTTGTGGCGGTTTTGAAGTAGTCGTGGTTGTCCCTCATCCGCCCTTCGGGCACCTTCTCCCACCAAGAGGGGCGGGAGAAGGCAGATCGTTTTGGCCTTCTCCCGTTTCTTTTAACGGGAGAAGGTGCCCGAAGGGGCGGATGAGGGAGATTTTGGAACAGGGAATTTTATGATGTTTTCACTTATTGGCAAAACGGCTCTCGTCACTGGCGCTACGGGTGGCATAGGGGCTTCGGTGGCGCGGGCGCTGCATGCGGCGGGGGCGACTGTTGCGATATCTGGTACGCGGGCTGCTGTGCTTGAGGAGTTGAAAACCTCGCTTGGTGGCGATCGTGTGTTTGTGTTGCCATGTAACTTGTCTTCGCCTGAGGATGTTGAAAAGCTGGTGCCCGCTGCTGCTGAGGCTATGGGTGGGCTTGATATTCTGGTCAACAATGCCGGCATTACGCGGGATGGTTTGGCCATGCGGATGAAGGATGAGGATTGGCAGGCGGTGCTCGACGTTAATCTTACTTCCTCGTTCCGGCTGGCGCGTGCCGCCATGAAACTGATGATGAAAAAGCGTTGGGGCCGGATTGTTTCGGTGACGTCGATTGTAGGTGTCACCGGCAATGCTGGTCAGGCGAATTACGCGGCCTCGAAGGCCGCGATCATTGGCATGTCGAAGTCACTGGCGCAGGAATTGGCGACGCGCAATGTGACGGTGAATTGCGTGGCACCGGGTTTCATTGCAACGCCGATGACGGATGTTTTGAACGAGAAGCAGAAGGAAGGCATCCTCGCGCAAATTCCTGCGGGACGCATGGGGTCTGGCGATGATATTGCGGCGGCTGTGCTGTTTCTGGCGTCAGACGAGGCGGGTTATGTCACGGGGCAGAC
>CAXTLE010000465.1:0-2178 GCA_964244855.1 uncultured Aestuariivirga sp.
TGGATTTCAAAATCCCCCACCGCCCGTCAGGCCAAGAGCAAGGCCCGTATCAAGGCCTATGACGAGTTGCTCAAAATCAACGACGCCCGCACGCAAAGCCACACCGCGCAAATCATTATCCCCCCGGGTGAACGCCTGGGCGATACCGTCATCACCGTTGAAGGCCTGTCAAAAGCCTATGGCGACCGCCTGCTCATCGACAATCTTGAATTCCAGCTCCCACCTGGCGGCATCGTCGGCATCATCGGCCCGAACGGTGCCGGTAAATCCACCCTGTTCCGCATGATCACCGGACAGGAAAAACCCGACGCAGGCACCATCGTCATCGGCCCGACAGTCACGCTTGGCTACGTTGACCAATCCCGCGACGACCTCGACCCCAACGCCACCGTCTGGCACGAAATCTCCGGCGGCAACGACATCGTCACCCTTGGCAAACGCGAAATGAATTCGAGAGCCTATGTCGGAGCTTTCAACTTCAAAGGCGGCGACCAGCAACAAAAAGTTGGAACCCTGTCAGGCGGCCAACGCAATCGCGTACATTTGGCCAAGATGCTAAAGTCAGGTGCCAACGTACTACTCCTCGACGAACCGACGAACGACCTCGACACCGAAACCCTCGCCGCATTGGAAGAAGCGCTAGAGGACTTTGCCGGCTGCGCCGTCGTCATCTCCCACGACCGCATGTTCCTGGACCGCCTCGCTACGCATATCTTAGCGTTCGAAGGCGACAGCCACGTGGAATGGTTCGAAGGCAATTTCCAGGAATATGAACGTGACAAGGCAAGACGACTGGGCGAGGATTCGCTGATGCCGTCACGGATCAAGTATAAGAAATTTGAGCGCTAGACTTTGCCCATTCGCTCGGAAGGGTGAAGCAAGATTTGGCCTTCCTCAACACATCTTGCAGCCATTCGCCCGCACTTGGGCAATCGCTTCGTTCATGCCTTCGATGGGCAGATATCCACCGAAAACTTTCGCGTCTATCACGAAGGCAGGTGTGCCATTTATGGCGAGATTCTTGCCGAGTTGCATGTTGGCGGCGATGCGTTCGCCGATGTCTTTTGATCCAATGTCGGCTTGCAGTTTTTTCATGTCAAGGCCAGTGGTCTGTGCGAGCTGGTTGACAACGTCAGTTGTGACCTGGCCTTCATGGGCGAACATGGCTTGATGCAATTCCCAATACTTGCCTTGTTTTTCTGCGGCAAGGGCAGCTTTTGCGGCGTATTCGGAATGCTCGCCAAAAATCGGGAAGTCTTTGAAAATGACTTTGATGTTCTTGTCGGTCTCGACGAGGCTTTGCACTTCTTTCACCGATTTTTTGCACCAGCCGCAATTGTAGTCCATGAATTCAACGATGGTGACGTCCGGCTTTTTGCTGCCGATTGTGGGATCAGCCGCAGTTTTGAAGACTTCGTCCTTGAAGGTGTCGAGGGCTTTTTCGCGTTGACCTTCTTCGGCCAGCTTGTCGTTGGCCTCCAGCTTGTCGGCCATTTCGCGGAGTATGCTAGGGTTTGCCAGCAGATATTCGCGGACGATGGCTTCAATTTCGGCTTTCTGAGCAGCGGTTTTTGGTGCTGCAGAGAGTGGTGCAGCAAGGGCCAAGGCAGCAATGCTTGTAACGATGAGCAGGCAGGAGAGTTTTTTCATGTGATCCTCAGTGATGATTTCAGATTGCCTCAAATACAGCGACGTTTGCAAATGGCTTTTACGTGATCAATTTTTCTTGGCAGCGAAGGTCAGTATGTCGTTTGCGCGCAACCATTCGGGTGTGCCGCGTTTGAAATGGTCTTGCGCGGCCTTGGCCTTTTCAATTGCCAATTCCTTGTCACCAGTGGAAAACGCCATTTCTGCGGTGGCGAGTTCAGCACGGGCGGTATCGCCTTTGGCGGCATGGGCTTCGGCTTGCAGTGAGAAAATCGTTGGCGAATTGCCTTCGGTTTTCTTGGCGAGGATCAACAGCTTCAAGGCCTGGTCGGCATTGGCTTTGCCGCCTGTGTCCAGCAACAATTGGGCGTTAAGAATCTGCATGAGGCCGTTGTTGGGCAAGAGGGCACGGGCTTTGATGATCGCGGGCAGGCCGCGTTCGGGTTGTCCTGATTCCTGCAAGGCCTGGGCTTTCAGTTCCCAGAAATAGGGGTTCTGCGGCAATTCATTTGTGAGGCTGTCGAGAATCGG
>CAXTLE010000466.1:0-2167 GCA_964244855.1 uncultured Aestuariivirga sp.
GCAGGGCTTTCAATACCTCGGCCAGAAGCACAGGCGTGTGGCCCGTCTCCGCCGTTATGGGCATTTCAAGTGGTTGCGACATGACAAATATTCAGGATGAACAGAAGGTTAACCGGTTGCCGACAATGCGCAGCCCTATATTAACAAATGGTTTCCGATATGAGTCGCGGCAGCACAATTTGGCTGCCTGTGGAGAAATGCCAGTTGGCCTGTAAGCCGGGTTCTGTACCGCAGGGTTTGACGCCTGAAGCAGTGACCATTCATCTGGAGCACCTGTTACCAAGTGCTTCGCGCAACCAACCCGGGCGACAGGGCCGGAAAAGCCTGACATTCTTGCGAACATCGTGTCACCCCTATTCGGTCTTGCTCCCGGTGGGGTTTGCCATGCCACCACCATTGCTGGCGGCGCGGTGCGCTTTTACCGCACCTTTTCACCCTTGCCGGAATAGACCCGGCGGTTCGTTCTCTGTGGCACTTTCCCTGGGGTCGCCCCCGCCGGACGTTATCCGGCACCGTTTTTCCGTGGAGCCCGGACTTTCCTCCACCGCGCCCTTTCGAGACTTGCGGCAGCGGTCACCCGGCCAACTGGCAGGCGGGGGTTAGGCATTCAATGCGTTGCCGTCAACAAAACCTTGTAATCACCGGGAACGGGGCCATCTAGCGTTTCCAAGACCTAGGGGGCTGCGATGACTGAATTCGAACGATTGAAAACGCTAAAGCGCATCGAACGCTTGGCCAAGCTCATGGATACGGCTTGGGGCATTCCGTTCACGAAGTGGCGCTTTGGCGTCGATTCTGTTGTAGGCCTCGTTCCCGGTGCTGGTGATCTGGTGAATTTGGGCGTATCGGTTTACACGCTGATATTGGCGCACAGGCTTGGCGCGCCCAATGCGCTGCTGCTGAAAATGGCTGCCAATTCAGGGATCGATTTCGGGTTGGGCAGCGTTCCTGTTCTGGGTGATATTTTTGACATGTTCTTCAAGTCCAATACGCGGAACCTCAAAATGTTGACGGAATTTCTGGCGGCGCAAGGCATAAAATCGGCAAAGAGATGACTGGAATGGAATTTGAGCACAGTTTATGAGGCCACTATGTTTCGCTTTGTTTTGATTTTGTCAGCCGTCTTGTTCTCCACACCTGCCCTGCCGCAGGAACGACAGTGGGTTTTGGATGTTGCCGGCGAAGATGTGTTTCTTGCCTTCGGTGTTCCCAGCACCAATGATGTGGGCGTTAGCTTCTGGTGTAAGATCGGAAAAAAGGAAGTGAGCCTTTTCAGTCCGCTTGTAAATTCCGAGAAACATCCGAAACTGAAACTTGCTGTTGGAGAACTGAACTTTCCTTTGGTAGCGAAAATAAATGACAATGAGGGCGCCAAAACAATTGAAGCCCTGTTGAAGCCGCAAAACAAAATACTCAATGCGCTTGAGACTGAAGAACGGTTTGAAGTGTCAATCGGGAAACACATGGTCACCTATCCATTGGCGGATGCTGATTTCAAAGGCATGATGAAACTGTGCAACGGTGAAGTTCAGCCGACTGAGAATTAAGTGACGGGCTGAATTGCCTTTAGACGGTCCAAAATATCCATCGACTGCTGATCAAGAACTCCATCAACTTTCGCTCGGCGATAGCGACGCTGCAGCGCTTCCACTACGATCCGCGTGCGATTGTCGGCCTGGCCGGTTGTTTCCAAGCCATAGCCAATGTTCTGTAGTTTGCGCTGTGCTTCAGAAAGGGTTTCAACATGCTCCAAATCATTTCCGGCAACTATCATCTGTCCAATGCCGCGTTCAGCCAGAAACTCCCAATCGAAATTTTCGCCGGGATCAATCTTCCGCCCCGGCGCTACATCGGAATGGGCAACAACGTGGTGCGGGCTGAGTTCACAGCGCAACATAATATCCAGACACAAGGAGGCAACGCGTTCCATCTGCACTTTTGGAAATTGCGGAAGTCCACCAGTGTGTCCAGGATTTTGAATTTCGATGCCAATCGACGCTGAGTTGATATCGATGACGCCATGCCAACTTGATGTGCCGGCATGCCAGGCGCGGCGATCTTCATCCACCATTTGAACGATGCTGCCATCGACGTCTACCAGATAGTGGCAAGATACTTTTGCTACCGGGTTACAAAGCCAATCGACAGCGCGCTGCGCTGTTTCCAT
>CAXTLE010000467.1:0-2147 GCA_964244855.1 uncultured Aestuariivirga sp.
CTCACCATCGCCGTCCGCATGGACTGGCATGAAGGCTTCCAGATCTACGGCAAAAACGGCAGCATCATCGCCAAGACCTTTAACCCCTGGTACTACAAATCCAGCGAAGTCGATATCTTCCGCGAAGCCGAAGGCGCAACCACCCGCGTCATCGGGGCCGATGGTCATTTCTACCGCCGCCAACTCGAAGGCTTCGCCGATGTGATTTTAAGCGGTGCCAAGATGACCGGGGCAGATGTGGAAGACGGTGTTGCCTCCGTCCGCGCCATGGTGGCCATTGCCCGTTCTGTCGAGTCAGGAAAAGAAGTCGCCCTCGCCGATGTGGAAGGCGGCCTCTGATGCAACTCGGCATATTCGCCAAAACTTTTGATGGAAAATCACCGGGCGTGGTGCTGCCGCAAGTGAAAGCCGCAGGTTTCACCGTCGCGCAATACAACATGTCCTGCTCCGGGCTTGCGGCTATGCCGGATGAGATACCTGATGCCGCAATTGCCGACGTAAAGGCGGCTGCATCCGCGAGTGGCGTCACCCTCAACGCCATCTCCGCCACCTACAATATGATCCATCCGGATGTACAAGAGCGTGAGAAAGGCCACGCCCGGCTCGCCGTCATCGCCGAGGCGGCCCATGATCTCGGCATTCCCATGGTCACACTCTGCACCGGCTCACGCGATGCGGAGGACCAATGGCGTCATCATCCCGACAATGCAAGCGCCGGGGCATGGCATGATCTGATTGACTCGATGGTTGTGGCCATTGGTATTGCTGAGCGATTTGATGTTGAACTGGGCGTTGAACCTGAACTGGCCAACGTCGTCGCCAATGCCGTTGCAGCAAAGCGGTTGATCGAAGATTGCAAATCTCCCCGTATAAAAATTGTCCTGGATGCCGCGAACCTGTTTGAAACGGCGACAGGCTCTGAACAACGCCGCATTGTGTCGGACGCTGTTGAATTGCTGGCACCCCACATCACAATGGCCCATGCCAAGGACCGTGCAGCGGATGGTTCATTCGTCGCCGCAGGAACAGGCGTGCTGGATTATCCGCATTTCATCCGTACATTGAGGAATTCGGGGTTTGATGGTCCATTGGTGACGCACGGTTTGACGGCGCAAGAGGCACCTCAGGTGGCGGCGTTGTTGCAGCGGGTGTTGGAAACATGAAAGGACCTCATCAGCCCTTCGGGCAGCTTCTCCAAAGGAGAAGCAACACCCTTGGAGACCTCCATAAACAGTCAAGCGTTGCGGGAGCTCTCACATCCAGTCGCTTCTCCCCTGGAGAAGCTGCCCGAAGGGCTGATGAGGTCCCTTTCTCGCAACACGCGACCACCCGCCCATGAACCTCCACCTTCACAAATCCAACTCCGGCGGCCGTCCAATCATCTTCCAGCATGGACTCTGCGGCAACGCATCCCAGACGATCGAAGCCTTCCCCGAGGATCAACGCTTCCAACTCCACAGCCTCGAATGCCGAGGGCATGGCGCGTCTGATTCTGGTGATCTCAACGCATTTGCCATCACCACCTTCGCGGCTGATGTTGCAACCATGATCGCAACCGAAACCATCGCCCCCTGCATCATCGGCGGCATTTCCATGGGTGCTGCCATTTCGCTTCACCTGGCCGTTCACAAACCGCATCTGCTAAGTGCCCTCGTGCTCACGCGGCCCGCCTGGGCCATCGATGCGGCCCCCGAAAACATGAAGCCCAACGCCGAAGTGGGCCACTTGCTCTCACATCACCCTCCAGACATCGCCAAGACAAAATTCCTCGCCTCTGCAACCGCGCAAGCGCTCAAAAAGACCGCGCCTGATAATCTTGCTTCGCTCCTCGCCTTCTTCGCGCGCGAACCTCACGATGTCACTGCAGCCTTGCTCACAAAAATCTCCGCCGATGGTCCGGGTGTCACCGCATCTCAAGTGAGCAACATCAAAATACCCACCCTCATCATCGCCACAGACCAAGATATCATCCATCCCATGACCCATGCGCGCACCCTGCAAGGCCTTATCCCGCACGCGCGCCTCGTCGAAATCACCCCCAAGGGAATTGACAAGGCGCGTTATGTCGCTGAATTCCGGGCCACACTTTTGAAATTCTTCGAGGAGAACACCTGAATGTCCGCCGTCATCGACGCACTGCCCCGCAA
>CAXTLE010000468.1:0-2134 GCA_964244855.1 uncultured Aestuariivirga sp.
AAACCTGACTGTATCGGACCGTCCGGAACTCACCTCCGCCAAGATCATCGTCTCCGGTGGTCGTGGCATGCAGAATGGCGAAAACTTCAAAATGCTGGAAGCGATGGCGAAGAAACTTAACGCCGCCGTTGGTGCCTCCCGCGCTGCTGTGGATGCTGGCTATGTGCCCAACGACTATCAGGTCGGTCAAACCGGAAAAGTCGTGGCCCCCAATCTCTACATCGCCGTCGGCATCTCCGGTGCCATCCAGCATCTGGCCGGCATAAAGGACTCGAAGATCATCGTCGCCATCAACAAGGACGACGAAGCCCCGATCTTCCAGGTGGCGGATTATGGCCTGGTGGCTGATTTGTTCTCCGCTGTGCCGGAACTTTTGGAACAGCTGTAGATGGTTGTGCTGCCCTTCTCCACAGCGAAAGAGTCGGGGCGGTTTTTGACGTCGGGGCGAGTGTGCAGATGCTGAACTTCTCCAAGATTCTCATTGCCAACCGGGGCGAGATCGCTATCCGCGTGATGCGCGCTGCCAATGAACTTGGCAAGAAGACAGTTGCGGTGTTCGCCGAAGAAGACAAGTTCTCGCTGCACCGCTTCAAGGCCGATGAAGCTTATCTCATCGGCAATGGTCTGAAGCCCGTCGAAGCTTACTTGTCAATTTCTGAGATAATTCGTGTCGCCAAGGCCAGTGGCGCTGACGCCATTCACCCTGGCTACGGCTTGCTTTCGGAAAACCCGGGCTTTGTCGATGCCTGCGAGGCAGCCGGAATGTCTTTCATTGGTCCCAAAGCCGAAACCATGCGAGCCGTGGGCGACAAAGCGAGTGCACGCAAAGTAGCCGTAGCTGCGGGAGTTCCCGTGATACCCGCGACAGATGTGTTGGCCGATGATTTTGCGGTGATCGAAAAACTCGCCGCAGAGGTTGGCTACCCTCTGATGTTGAAGGCTTCATGGGGTGGCGGTGGCCGTGGTATGCGCGCCATCACGAGACCTTCCGAACTGCGTGACAAGATCATGGAAGGCCGACGCGAGGCTATTGCCGCCTTTGGCAATGGCGAAGGTTATCTCGAAAAAATGATCACCCGCGCCCGCCATGTGGAGGTGCAAATCCTCGGCGATAAGCATGGCAACCTCTATCACCTCTACGAGCGGGACTGCACTGTGCAGCGGCGGAACCAGAAAGTAGTTGAGCGCGCGCCCGCGCCATACCTTACGGCCGCTCAACGCGCTGAAGTGTGTGAGCTCGGTCGCAAGATATGCGCCCATGTGGACTATGAGTGCGCTGGTACCGTCGAGTTCCTGATGGATATCGACACCAATAAATTTTACTTCATCGAAGTCAATCCACGTGTGCAGGTGGAACACACCGTTACAGAAGAAGTAACAGGCATCGACATTGTGCAGGCGCAGATTCTGATTGCTGAGGGCAAGACTCTGGCAGAGGCCACGGGAACGCCGACCCAAGCTGACGTGAAACTGCGCGGTCATGCCATCCAGTGCCGAATCACCACGGAGGATCCGCAAAACAACTTTATCCCAGACTATGGCCGCATCACAGCTTATCGCTCGTCCAACGGGCCGGGCATTCGTCTTGATGGCGGCACAGCCTATGCGGGGGCTGTGGTGACCCGTCACTATGACTCGCTGCTGGTGAAAATGATCGCCACGGCACCGACGCCACAAAAGGCTATTGCCCGCATGGACCGGGCGCTCCGCGAGTTCCGTATCCGCGGTGTCGCCACCAACATCTCCTTTGTCGAAAACCTTTTGAAGCATCCAAGCTTTCTGGATGACACGTGCACCACCAAGTTCATCGATACGACGCCTGAACTGTTTGTTTTCAAGAAGCGCCGGGACCGCGCCACGAAGATACTCACTTACATCGCTGACATTACTGTGAACGGTCATCCTGAAACCGTAGGCAGACTGATGCCTGTGGAACAGCACCACTCGCCAAAGCCGCCTTTGACGGGCCGTTCGCCCAGCGATGGTTTGCGTCAAAAACTGCTGGCGGGAGGCCCGAAAGCGATTGCGGAGTGGATGAAGGCGGAGAAGCGCCTGCTGCTCACTGACACTACCATGCGAGACGGCCATCAGAGCCTGCTCGCCACCCGCATGCGCTCCTATGACATGTTGAAAG
>CAXTLE010000469.1:0-2123 GCA_964244855.1 uncultured Aestuariivirga sp.
TGCATGCGGTCATTGAAATGAAGGTGGATGATGAGGCACTGGTTGCCCGCATTGCCGGTCGTTTTACCTGCAAGACTTGCGGAAAGGGCTACCACGACAGGTTTGCCCCGACCAAGATCGAAGGTACCTGTGATTCTTGTGGTGGACATGAATTCGTTCGCCGCCCGGATGATAACGAGAAGACGGTTCGTGACCGTTTGACCGTATACAACACGCAGACCGCCCCCCTGGTGGATTACTACCGGGAAACGGGGAAGCTGCATGTGGTGGACGGCATGGCTGAGATTGGTGCTGTTACAGCGTCCATCGGGGCTGTGCTGGACAAGTTGGTGTAAGACTGCCCGCATCCGCCCTGTGAAGGGCCGTTGTGAAACAGGCAGGCTTCCAACCCATCGGAAGGCGCAGAAATGTGCCGGACTGTTTTTGTGTATCCTTGGGTTGACGCCATGGCGATTCACCTCTAAGGACGGCGCATTCTCAGTCTCACGCAGGCCAGCTTTGAGGGTTTACTCCTTCCAGGCGCGGCCTTGATCGTTTGAGATGAAGGCTTTCAGCTTTTTTCTTGAGATGCAGACATTGGGGTTTGAAAGCCCTCGAACGAACTGGAGATGAACCGTGGCCCGTATTGCAGGCGTCAATATCCCAACGAACAAGCGCGTTGAAATCGCGCTGCGTTACATTCACGGCATTGGTCCGGTGAATGCAAAAATCATTTGCACCGAAGTCAAAATTCCTGACTCGAAGCGCGTCAACGAACTCTCGGATGCTGAAGTTTTGGCGATCCGCGAAATCATTGACCGTGACTATGTCGTGGAAGGTGACCTTCGCCGTGAAGTGTCGATCAACATCAAGCGTTTGACCGACCTTGGCTGCTACCGCGGCCTGCGCCATCGTAAGGGCCTTCCGGTCCGCGGCCAGCGTACCCATACCAATGCGCGTACCCGCAAGGGTCCGGCCAAGCCAATCGCTGGCAAGAAGAAGTAAGGATTTCAGAACATGGCTAAAGAAGCTGCTGGCCGCGCCAAGCGGAAAGAACGCAAGAACGTCTCATCCGGCGTTGTGCATGTGAATTCATCGTTCAACAACACCATGATCACCATCACCGACGTGCAGGGCAATACCATCGCCTGGGCATCTGCCGGAAAGCTTGGCTTCAAGGGTTCGCGAAAGTCTACACCTTATGCCGCCCAGGTGGCTGGTGAACAGGTGGCCAAGGCCGCCATGGAACACGGCATGCGCACGGTTGAAGTTGAAGTTTGTGGCCCGGGTTCGGGCCGTGAGTCCGCTCTGCGTGCATTGCAGGCCGCTGGTCTTCAGGTGACCTCTATTCGTGACGTCACGCCGATTGCCCACAATGGCTGCCGTCCGCCAAAGCGCCGTCGCGTCTAACGCCTTCGTTGAACCGGCGCGGCATTGGTTTGCCCGCGCGGGTGTAGTTGAAAATTAGAAAGAGGGCAGGGCGACCTGTCCGGAGGCACACGGGAAGATGAACATGCAGGTTAATCAAAAGAACTGGCAGGAACTGATCCGTCCGAGCAAGATTGATATCCAGCCGGGCAAAGACAAGCGTCGCGTTGCGACCGTAGTGGCCGAGCCACTGGAACGCGGCTTTGGTACGACTTTGGGCAATGCGCTCCGTCGCATCCTGTTGTCGTCATTGCAGGGCGCTGCTGTTACGTCAGTGCATATCGACGGCGTTTTGCATGAGTTCTCGTCCATCGCCGGCGTGCGCGAAGACGTGACGGACATTATTCTGAACATCAAGGAAATTGCTTTTGCGATGCATGCCGAAGGACCAAAGCGTCTTTCGTTGCGCAAGGAAGGTCCTGGCATCGTTCGTGCCGGTGACATTCAGCAATCTGCCGATATTCAGGTGTTGAACCCTGAGCATGTGATCTGTACGCTTGATCACGGCGCTGAAATCCGCATGGAATTCAACGTTGCCAATGGCAAGGGTTATGTGCCTGCTGAAAAGAACCGTCCGGAAGATGCGCCGATTGGCCTGATCCCTGTCGACTCGATTTATTCCCCAGTGCGCAAGGTGTCTTACCGTGTCGAAGCCACACGTGAAGGCCAGGTGCTGGACTATGACAAGCTGATCATGACCGTTGAAACCAACGGGG
>CAXTLE010000470.1:0-2123 GCA_964244855.1 uncultured Aestuariivirga sp.
GAAGCTGCCCGAAGGGTGTCGCAATCGAAGGCGATAGCTAGAGATGAGGTCCCTTCGACGTTAAATACGGAGTTTGCGCCGTGACGGTTGAGCTTGGTCACTTTGCGCTTGTGCTGGCGCTGGTTGTTGCTGGCTGGCAAATGTTGGTGCCGCTTTATGGGGCCTGGGCAGGTCATGCCGCGCTGATGCAACAGGGCCGCATGGCCGCGGTCACACAATTTGCCTTGATCGCGCTGGCGTTTCTCGCCTTGACCAATGCCTATCTGGTCAGTGATTTTTCGGTGCAGAATGTTGTCGAAAATTCGCATTCGGCCAAGCCGCTGATTTACAAAATCTCCGGCGTTTGGGGCAATCATGAAGGGTCGATGCTGTTATGGGTGTTGATTCTTTCGCTTTTTGGTGCGGCGGTGGCGGTGTTTGGAACGCATTTGCCAGCCTCGCTACGGGCACGGGTTTTGGCGGTGCAGGGGTCCATCGGCTTTGCTTTTCTGCTGTTTATTTTGATGGCATCAAACCCATTCCTGCGTGTCGCCAATCCGCCGATACAAGGCAACGGCTTGAACCCCATTCTGCAAGACCCGGCTTTGGCGTTTCATCCACCGTTCCTCTACGCTGGTTATGTCGGGCTTTCGATTTCATTCTCTTTTGCAATCGCGGCTTTGCTCGAAGGCAAAGTTGATGCGGCCTGGGCGCGTTGGGTGAGGCCGTGGACCTTGCTCAGTTGGTCGATGCTGACTATCGGCATCGCCATGGGTTCTTGGTGGGCCTATTATGAACTGGGTTGGGGCGGCTTCTGGTTCTGGGACCCGGTTGAAAATGCCAGCTTCATGCCGTGGCTGATTTCAACCGCACTGCTGCATTCAGCGATCGTGGTTGAAAAGCGAGGTGCGCTGAAAATCTGGACGATTCTGCTCTCTATCCTTGCCTTCTCACTTTCACTCGTCGGAACCTTTCTCGTACGCTCGGGCGTGCTCACTTCGGTCCACGCTTTTGCAGTTGACCCTGAACGTGGCACCTACATTCTGATGATACTCGGCATCTTCATCGGCGGCAGTCTCACTCTCTTTGCCATGCGTGCACCTTCGCTTAAAGCGGGTGGATTATTCGCCCCCGTCAGCCGCGAAGGCGGCTTGGTGCTGAACAATTTGTTGCTCTGCACAGCCTGTGCCGCTGTGTTTATCGGAACGCTTTATCCATTGGCGCTTGAGTCCATCACTGGAGACAAGATTTCGGTAGGGCCGCCCTATTTCAATTTGACGTTCGGCCCCATCATTTTGCCGCTGCTGTTGGTCATGCCAATCGGACCGCTGTTGACGTGGAAACGTGCTGATGCCGGTGCTGTGTCGAAGAAAATATTGATCCCGCTTCTGGTCGCTCTCTTCGCAGCGGTCGCCGTTCTCGTGGCCACGCAGCGCGGACCTTGGCTTGCCCCTGTCGCAGTGGCCATCGGGGCTTGGGCGGTGTTTGGCAGCTTCAAGGACATTGCCCAGCGCATCAACTTCGGCAAGGTACCGCTTGCGACGGCTTGGGCGCGGTTCAAGGGACTGCCCTCCAACGCCTATGGCTCGGCACTCGCCCATGCGGGCATGGGCATTGTTGTGATCGGTGTGGTTATTCTTACAGTGTGGAAAGAAGAGCATATCCTCACCATGAAGCCCGGTGAGAAAGTCAACGTCTCCAACTACACCGTTACCTATATCGGCGATGAACCCCTGAAAGGTGCAAATTACGACGGCATCAAGGGGCGCTTCAAAGTCAACATCGGCGACACTGAAGTGGCCAATATCGTTTCGGAAAAGCGCATCTTCAAACCCTCAAACCAGCCGACCACGGAAGTGGGTTTGGTGCAGGGGTTCTTTGGTGATCTATATGTGGTGCTGGGTGATGAGGCAGGTGGTGGTGCACGCAATGTGCGGGCGTCGTACAATCCGCTGGCGACGTGGATTTGGCTGGGGGCTGCAATCATGTTTGCGGGCGGATTTTTATCTTTGAGTGATCGGCGGTTGAGAATTGGTGTGCCGCAGAAGGCGGTGAAGACTGTGATGCAGGCGGGGGAGTGATGGCGCAAGTTCCCTCATCCGGCCTTCGGCCACCTTCTCCCGTTGGAAGAAACGGGAGAAGGC
>CAXTLE010000471.1:0-2111 GCA_964244855.1 uncultured Aestuariivirga sp.
GGCATGTTTGGTGCGCGGCTGCATGACAAAACACTGGAAAATTTTTCCCGCGTTGAAGCCTTGGAACTGATGCCGAAGTCAAACCCGTTTTTGCGGAAGTTGTTCACCTATGTGGCGGGACCGGAACTGGACGAGCGCATTCGCCGCACGGTGGATGAGTTGGCGGAAATTTTTCAGGCCACCAATTTGCCGAAACTGTTTGAAGACTTTGGCAGGTTCACCCAGCGCAATGACCCCTTCATCCATTTTTATGAAACCTTTCTGGCGGAATACAACCCCGCAAAGCGAAAGGCGCGCGGTGTGTGGTACACGCCGGAACCTGTGGTCAATTTCATCGTGCGGGCGGTGGATGATGTGTTGAAAACCGAGTTCGGCCTGGCCGATGGTTTGGCTGACACCTCCAAGGTGACGATTGACTGGGATACGGGTGAGACCAAAAGCGGCAAGGCCGTGACTACGAAGAAGGAAGTTCACCGCGTTCAGATTTTGGACCCTGCTGCTGGCACCGGAACTTTTCTGGCCGAAGTCATCAAGCAGATCGCACCCAAGGTGAAAGACGTGGCGGAAGGGCAATGGTCTTCCTATGTCGAAAAGGAACTGATCCCGCGTTTGCACGGCTTTGAATTGCTGATGGCCAGTTACGCCATGTGCCACATGAAGCTGGACATGATGTTGACCGAGATGGGCTACAAACCCACATCAAACCCGCCGCGCATGGGTGTTTATCTCACCAATTCCTTGGAGGAGGGCGACCGCGAGATACAAGACCTGTTCTGGGCCAAGCACATCTCAGAAGAAGCCAAACACGCCAACGCCATCAAGCGCGACATGCCGATCATGTGTGTGATTGGGAATCCACCGTATTCGGGAATTTCTTTGAACATGGGAGATTGGATAAAGAACAAAATTGAAGACTACAAGTATGTTGACGGTAAACACTTTGGCGAACGGAAACATTGGTTACAAGATGACTATGTCAAGTTCATCAGACTGGCTGAAGCGACCATAGATAAAAACGGTGAAGGAGTATTGGGTTTCGTAACCAATCATAGTTATTTGGACAATCCGACGTTTCGAGGAATGAGATTTCACCTTGCAAGCACTTTTGACAAAATTTGGATTTTGGATCTGCATGGGAGTTCCAAAAAAAAAGAAGTTAGTCCAAATGGTGGGTTAGATGCCAATGTTTTTGACATTCAACAAGGTGTTGCGATCATAATTGCGTGTAAAACAAAAAAGGAAATTGGGAAGAAAGACGATTTTGCAGCACTTTACAGAGGCGATATTTGGGGAGCGAGAGAAACTAAATATCAGGCACTATGGACCGAGACAAAAAAATCACAAATTGACACCTCAGTGATTATTTCAGGACCGCAGTATTTTTTCGTCGAAAAAGACAACGCAAATAGGCCTGAGTATGAAAGGGGCTTTGCACTAAATCAATTGAGTCAGACTCATAGCGTAGGAGTGGTCACGGCTCGCGACGAGTTTACAATTCATCCGACTAAAAGCTCGCTGGAGAAGACAATAGCAAGTTTTCTTTCCCTTAATGACGAGCAAGCACGTGTGAAATTCAATTTGCGAAAGGATGTCCAATCATGGAGTGTAAGCGGCGCGCGCAGGGATTTGGCGAGACGCGATGGTTTTGAGTGTCCCATAGCTTATAGGCCTTTTGACAATTGTTGGACTTACTACAGCGGGCGCAGCAACGGATTTATGGCACGCCCAATGTCTGCTGTAATGCGCCATTTCAAAATGCGCCAGAATTTGGGTATTTGTGTCAGCAAGCAACAAAAAGCATCGGTCGGATTCTATCACGCTTTAGTGCATGATAAACTTTTGGAATCTAGTTTCGTCTCAAACAGGACTTCTGAAATTGGATATACATTTCCCCTCTACCTCTACCCAGACGAGCAAGACCTCGACCAAACCCGCCGCGTCAACTTCGATCCCAAAATTCACAAGGCCATCATTGCGGCGGCCACCGGCCCTTCGAGGCCCGCCAAGGGGCGGGCACCTCAGGGTGAGGGGGTCGGGAAGGTGCCGGATGAGGTTGCCATCTTCGACTACATTTATGGTGTGCTGCATTGCCCGGCCTATCGCGAGACCTA
>CAXTLE010000472.1:0-2109 GCA_964244855.1 uncultured Aestuariivirga sp.
AGGGCCTGGGGCTGTCTGAGCGCTTGGGCTACGACTTCAAGGACCCGCAACTGCTTGACCACGCGCTGACGCACGGCAGCCTTCCGAAAGCCTCTGACAACTATGAGAGGCTGGAGTTTCTGGGTGATCGTGTGTTGGGCCTGGTCATCGCCGAAGCGCTTTACCGTCAGCATGGCCGCGACCGTGAAGGCAAACTTGCGGCGCGACACAGCACCTTGGTGCGCGGTGAACTCTGCGCCGATGTGGCGGAGAAACTGGGCCTTTCGGAAATTGTCAAGGTTGGCGTCGCGGAGAAAAGGTTGGGCGTAAACCGCATGCGCTCTATCCTCGGCGATGTCATGGAAGCTGTGATTGGCGCAGTTTATATGGACGCTGGCATGGACGTGGCGCGGCATTTTGTGTTGCGGCACTGGGCCGAACATTTGCAAAAGCCGGAGACAGCCCGCAAGGATGCCAAAACTTTCGTGCAGGAATGGGTGCTGGCGCGAGGCACGGCACTTCCCCTATATGAGGTGACCGAACGCTCCGGCCCTGAGCATCAACCGGAATTTACAGTGCGATTGACGGTTGCGAAATTTGGTCAGGCCGAGGGCAGGGGACGCTCCAAGCAGATTGCGGAAATGGCTGCCGCGCAGAGGTTTATTGAATCGAGCAAATTGAGAACATGAAAGACGTTGACCAGACCCACTTCGGCTTTGCAGCCCTCATCGGCGCGCCAAATGCGGGCAAGTCCACTTTGGTCAATCAGCTGGTAGGATCGAAGATTTCCATCGTCTCCCACAAGGTGCAAACCACGCGGGCGCGCATTCGCGCGATTTTAGTTGAGGGTGGTGTGCAGGCGGTGCTGGTGGATACGCCTGGTATATTTGCACCGAAGCGCAAGCTCGACGAACATATGGTGCAAAGCGCCTGGGCAGGGGCTACCGAAGCCGATGCCGTATTGCTGCTGATTGACGCGCGGCGCGGGCTGGATGAACAGGCGGAAAAGATCATCGAGCAGTTAAAGGCCAACAAGGCGAAGGCCATGTTGGTGTTGAACAAGGTGGACCTGTTGCGGGCCGAGCAATTGTTGCCGCTGTCGCAAA
This sequence comes from uncultured Aestuariivirga sp., assembly GCA_964244855.1. GTDB lineage: Bacteria > Pseudomonadota > Alphaproteobacteria > Rhizobiales > Aestuariivirgaceae > Aestuariivirga. Next base: position 1,086 of record CAXTLE010000472.1, read on the forward strand.
AAATCAACGAGGCGTTTCCCTTTACGTCAACTTATATGGTCAGTGCACTGAATGGTTCTGGCGTTGATGCATTGCGGACAAAGATTGTATCGCTGATGCCTGCGGGTCCATGGCATTACCCCGGTGACCAGGCAGCTGATGTAAATTTGCGCTTCATCGCGGCGGAAATTACACGCGAAAAAATTTATGAGCGCTTGCATGAGGAACTACCCTATGCATCGACTGTTGAAACCGAAGCTTGGGAAGAAAAGCGTGATGGCTCCGTGAAGATTTCGCAGACCATTTTTGTGGAACGTGACAGCCAGAAAGCCATTGTGCTGGGCAAGGGTGGCCAGACGGCAAAAGTTTTGGGCACCTTGGCCCGCAAGGACATGGAAGACGCGTTTGAACGCAAGGTGCATTTGTTTCTGTTCGTGAAGGTGCGAGAGAACTGGACGCAGGACCCCGAGCGCATCCGCATGATGGGGCTTTGACGGCAGATGGAATGGCGCGATGATGGCATTATTCTCGCTGTTCGCAGCCATGGCGAGACATCAGCCATTGCAGAGATATTTACCGCTGAACATGGCCGTTGCTTGGGGTTAATCAGGGGCGGTCGTTCGCGCCACATGCGGCCGGTTTTGCAGGCGGGAAATCTCGTGTCGCTGGTGTGGCGGGCCAGGCTTGAGGAGCATCTCGGGAATTTCACGCTGGAGCCTGTATCACTGCGGGCCGGGTTCATCATCGAGAATGCTTTACGGCTGACAGGCCTTGGTTCGCTCACCGCCTTGGCGCAGGTGTTGCCAGAGCGCGAACCGCACCCGAAATTATACGAGGCCATGCGCATCGTCCTCGAAGCCATAGATCATGATGAGCTGTGGCCAGCCTTGATGGTGCGCTGGGAAATGGGGTTGCTGGATGAATTGGGCTTTGGTCTTGATCTCTCCAAATGCGCGTCCACCGGGCAGGCGGATGAGTTGGTGTATGTCTCGCCCAAAACCGGCAAGGCCGTAAGCCGCGATGCGGGTAAGCCCTATCACGACCG
>CAXTLE010000473.1:0-2102 GCA_964244855.1 uncultured Aestuariivirga sp.
AGGCCATGCGGTCATTCGGGAAGAAGCCTTGCATGGTGGGGTGGAACTTGAAGCCTTTCACGCCAAAGTCTTGCACCAAACGTTTGGCCTCGCGTGCGCCTAGTTTGCCTTTTGCCGGATCAATGGATGCAAAGGGAATGAGCACATCAGAATTCGCTGCAGCAAGCTCTGCGACTTCTTCGTTTTTGTAACGGCGGTAACCCGTCTCACGCTCTGCATCGACAGGGAAGATCACAGCCGCGATATTCTGGGCGCGGTAATGGGCTGCGGTTTCTTGCACCGTTGGCGGGTGGCTCCAGGGCGCGCCAAAATATTTGGCCATGCCGGCTTGCAGATCATCATAGCCATCATCGCTATGGCATCCACATGGTTCTTCGGCATGGGTATGAAAATCAATTGCACGAACTTTGCTGAAATCAACCATTTTTTCTCTGCCTCATCGCCGCCACTGAGCGCTCACGCACCATGCCCGCGCCTGAAAATTTATGAAAGTAATATTCGGTGATCGCGAAATTTGATAGTAAAAAACCTGCAAAAACTGTATGAACTTCAATATATTAGCATGCATATCTACAGCGTTATTGATCGCCCGTTTTTCAATTGGAAATGTTATGAATCACAACAATCCCATCCGCGCTGCCGTGTTTGATATTGATGGCACGCTGGCGATGATGGACAAGAACAAGGGAACGTATTCAGCACTTCCAGGTGCCATGGATGCTGTCAATCAATTGAAGGCACGTGGGCTTCCAGTGGTGGCCTATACCAATGGCACGTTCTTTCCGCCTGAACATTACTATGCACCATTGGCTGAAGCTGGTTTGCAGTTTGAGCCAGGACATATTCTGACCCCTGCAACAGTGGCCGCGCGGCAACTGGTGAAGTTTGGCATAAAGCGCGTGATGTTGATAGGCGCTGAAGGTACGCGCGTTCCTTTGCAACAAGTAGGCATTGAGACTATCGAGGCTGAGGGGGCCCCTGATGTTGAAGTTGTACTGTTGGCGTGGACCAAAGAATTCAATTCACGGCAATTGGATGCCGCCGCACAAGCCATTTGGCGCGGGGCCAAACTTTATGCTACGTCGGTTGCTCCCTATTTTGCGGGTGCCCATGGAAAGCTAATGGGGGTTTCAGGTGCGGCTGCGGCTGCGATCAACAATGCCACTGGTGTGACCGCAACAGTATTCGGCAAACCGTCAACGGCAGGCCTCGAGATTATCAGCGAAATAACCAAAGTGCCTTCCGCTGAAATGGTGGTGATTGGTGATGATCCGAATTTGGAAATTGCCATGGCGCGAAAGGGCGGCGCATTCGCAGTGGGCATCACCACAGGTGTGGCCGATCACGCGGCATTCAACGCAATCGAAACTGATTTGCGCGCTCATGTGGTATTGCCCGATCTTGTCAACTTCTCAACGCATGAATGGATGAAATGATGGTCGAAGAAGGTGCTATTCTTTGGGAGGCTGATGCAGAACGGAGTGCCGGTTTGAACATCACAAAGTTCATCACTTGGCTCGGCAAGCGAGGCCATCATTTCAAAGGTTATCAAGATTTGTGGGACTGGTCAGTGCAGGACTTGGCTGGCTTCTGGCAAGCCATTGCCGACTATTTTGAATTGATCATAGAAGGTGAATGCACAGCAGTTGTGTCGCCAGATGCCATGCCGCGCACCCGCTGGTTTGTGGGATCTCGGATGAATTATGCCGAGCATATTCTTCGCAATGAAATGAATGGTGATCCGTCGCGTGTGATGTTGCATCACAGTTCAGAACTTCGCCCGTCGGGCACAATGAGTTGGGCTGAAACATGCGGAGCCGTTCGCAAGCTGGCGACCAAGCTGCGCGAGATGGGCATCGCCCCCGGTGATCGCATCGTGGCTTACATGCCAAATATTCCGGAAACCTTTATTGCCATGCTGGCCACCACGGCCATTGGTGCCGTATGGTCTTCGGCAGCGCCGGAATTTGGGCCGCAGACAGTGATCGATCGCTTTGGGCAAATCGAACCAAAACTGATTTTCGCATGCAACGGCTATCGCTACGGTGGCAAGGATTTTGATCGCACGGAAGATCTTTCGCGCATCCTCGCCGCTTTGCCTT
>CAXTLE010000474.1:0-2102 GCA_964244855.1 uncultured Aestuariivirga sp.
GCTTCCATATAGTCAGCGCCGTTGGCGACGTCATAGGTGATATCAATGGTGACAGTGCGGAACGGGTTTTCACGCACTTCGCCGATGTTGCGGATGCGCTCCAGCTCCTCGTTGGTGAGAATGGGTTGCGAGACTTCAAGACGCATGTGCTTTGACGTGCCCTTGAGGTCCAACAGGTTTGGACGCGGGCCGATGAAGGACACCAGCGACATCACCAATTCCTCGCGGATAGGGTCAATCGGCGGGTTCGTCACTTGCGCGAAGTTCTGCTTGAAATAAGTGTCAAGCATCTTGGCGCGATCTGACAGGGCTGACACGGGCGCGTCGTTGCCCATGGAGCCTGTGGCTTCCTGGCCTGTGGAGGCCATGGGGGTCATCAGCACTTTCAAATCTTCCTGGGTGTAACCAAAGGCCTGCTGCCGATCCAGCAAGGGCGTGGTTGGCTTTGGACGTGTGGTCTTGGCTTTTGGCATGTCGCGCAGCACGACTTGCGTCTTCTTCAGCCAGTCCTTGTAGGGGTGCTGGGTGGAGAGATACTTCTTCAACTCATCATCGGAGATGATGCGCTTTTGCTCAAGGTCGATGAGCAGCATCTTGCCCGGTTGCAAACGCCACTTGTGGGTAACATTGGCATCGTCAATCGGCAGGCAGCCCATTTCGGAAGCAAGCAGAACAAAGCCATCATCGGTGGTGAGATAACGCGCCGGGCGCAAGCCGTTCCGGTCCAGCGTTGCGCCGATCAATTTGCCATCGGTGAAGACCATGGCCGCAGGACCATCCCAGGGTTCCATCATGGCGGCGTGGTGTTCGTAGAAGGCCCGACGGTCTTCATCCATCAGCGGGTTGCCGGCCCAGGCTTCGGGGATCATCATCATCATGGCATGGGGCAGGGAGTAGCCGCCCATGGTGAGGAGTTCCAAGGCGTTGTCAAAAATCGCCGTGTCGGATTGTCCCTCATAGGAAATCGGCCAGAGCTTCGACAGGTCTTCGCCCAGCACGTCTGACTTCATGGTGGATTGGCGGGCGGCCATCCAGTTGAAGTTGCCGCGCACGGTGTTGATTTCGCCGTTGTGACAGACGAAGCGATAGGGGTGGGCGAGTGGCCAGCTTGGGAAGGTGTTGGTGGAGAAGCGCTGATGCACGAGGGCGAGGGCCGACTGCACACGTTCGTCCTTGAGGTCCAAATAATAATGATCGAGTTCAGCACCCAGCACCAAGCCCTTGTAGACAATGGTGCGGGCGGACACTGAGACGGGATAATAAGTGCGGGCCTTGTTGCCGAGCACTTCGAGAATGCGGTTCGACACCACCTTGCGGCAGACGAACAATTTGCGCTCAAGATGCGCCTCATTGCGAATGGTCGGGCCCTTGCCGATGAAGACTTGGCGGTGCACAGGTTCTGTGCCCTTCACGGAATAGCCGAGTACGGATTTATCGACAGGCACATCGCGCCAGCCCAGAACTTTCAGGCCTTCCTCGCGGGCGGTTTCCCACCAGATACGTTCGATATCCTGACGGTACACCGTCTCGCGCGGCATGAACAAATAGCCCACGCCATATTGACCTGCCGCTGGCAAATCAAAGCCCGAGCGCTTGGCTTCATCGGCAAACAGCTCATGCGGTATCTGGATCATGATTCCAGCACCGTCGCCCGCCTTGGGGTCAGCGCCCACGGCACCGCGATGTTCGAGGTTCTTCAGAATGCTGAGGGCATCCTTGACCACACGGTGGCTTTTGATGTTGTTGATGTTGGCGAGAAGGCCAATGCCGCAGGCGTCGTGTTCCCTGCGCGGATCATAAAGACCATGTGCCTCGGGCGTGCCTTCGGCGCGGAACTGGTGGGTTTGCACTTGCTCGTTCATGGCGGCTCTCCTTCGACACAAATAGCCGACTCTGGGAATCGGCATATAGGTCAATATTGCTGTCCTTTCTAAAAGCAGGAAGTGAGGGTTGGCGCAAGTTAAGAATCAAAAATGACGTAAATTCGAAATATTATTGCGTCATTTACGCTTCACCGCTTTGTAGCGGTTTGGCTTCTCCTCCAGCTTCCCTCACCCGCCCTTCGGGCACCCTCTCCCGTTGGAAGAAACGGGAGAGGGCGA
>CAXTLE010000475.1:0-2093 GCA_964244855.1 uncultured Aestuariivirga sp.
GAGGGAGTATGTACGGTGTTTTGCCGGACATGTCAAGGTTTGGAAAAGTCGGCAGTGGTGTTTCGATCTTGCGTATGGTGACCGAATTGGATGTTGATTTTACCGCAAGAAGGGAAGCTTCACCCTAAACTACTTTTCCATATTACAGACGCAGCACTGTTGCAAAATGTCCCGGTAATTGTAGACTTCGGCATATGCGACTTGGAACCGTGGAAGAGTATATCGAAGGCTCGTTTTTAGAAAAACCTTCAGCTTTGGAGAGGGCTTCTGCGCTGGAGGACACGCTCATTTCAGCCGAGTTACACGATCAGTTTCCATTTTCGGTTATTGTTGAGGCTGACTATCCCGAATGGGACGTAGCTGAGCGTTGGTGTTGGCAAACATTTGGGCCACGTCATGGTGCGTTTGACTGGAGTTCAGAATATCCTGCATGTCCTATCATTTTAGTGGCCGAGAAAATCCTGACGAAAGTCGGCCACGCCGGACAAGAACGAGAATTTATGACTTATTCAAAACCGATTGAGCATTCGCACACTGGAATTTGGACAACAAGTTGGTTCGGCAAGACGAACTATGATCACGGCTTCGGTGCGTTTTGTTTCTCCAACGAGAACGACATGAATAAATTCATCGCCCATGTGCCAGACGTTGATCGTGGCGAAAAATACACTTAAATCATACCCGCCAGAAACAGCTCGGGCTGACGGAGTTAGTGAATTATCGCAACATCGTCTGAGGGCATCAATTCCCCAAAATCGCACTCTCCAATATATCCAGCCCCTCATTCAGTACCATGTCACTCGCCGTCAGCGGTGTCAGCATGCGCACGGTGTTGGCGTAGATTCCGCACGTCAAAATCAGCAACCCGCGTTCCATGCATTTTGCCGCCAAAGCTTTCGTGCCAGCTGCATCCGGCTTATCGCCGCCATGTTCTGTGACCAGTTCGAAGGCGCACATCGCGCCCAACCCACGGATGTCGCCCATCGGCATGCCCTTGCCTTTGGCTTTGATCGACCGCAACTTTTTCATGATGGTCTCACCCTGTTTGTTGGCGCGTGCCAACAAGTCTTCGGCTTCAAACGCGTCGAACACACCCAAGGCTGCCGCACAGGCGATGGCGTTGCCGGCATAGGTGCCGCCGATGGCGCCTGGGTCTGGTGCGTCCATGATCTTGGCTTTGCCGATGACCGCAGCCAGCGGGAAACCACCCGCCAATGATTTTGCTGCCGTCATCAAATCCGGTTCCACGCCAAAATGTTCCATGGCGAAGAATTTTCCGGTGCGGCCAAAGCCTGACTGGATTTCATCGGCGATCAGCAGAATGCCGTGGTCGTCACAGAGCTTGCGCAATCGGACCATCAACTCTTTTGGCGCAATATAAAAGCCACCTTCACCCTGCACAGGTTCAATGATGATGGCAGCCACACGTTCCGGCTCTACATCACACTTGAACAGCAACTCTATGGCGTGGATCGAATCCTCCACCGTGATGCCGCGATGCTCAACCGGAAACGGCACATGCCAGATGCCTGCGGGCATAGGCCCGAATTTGGCCTTGTAAGGAAGCACCTTGCCCGTCAGGGCCATGCCCAACAGAGTGCGGCCATGGAAGCCGCCGTGGAAAGCGATGACATCGGAACGGCCTGTGTAAGAGCGCGCGAACTTCACGGCGTTCTCGACGGCTTCGGCACCCGTCGTGACAAGCGCTGATTTCACGTCACCCGAAATCGGTGCCACTGCATTGAGCTTTTCGCAGACCTCGACAAAGGGCGTATAAGGCATGACCATGGCGCAGGTGTGGGTCACCTTTTCCAGCTGCTCATAAACCCGCTTCATCACCAGAGGGTGGCGATGCCCGGTGTTAACCACGGCGATGCCGCCGCCAAAATCGATATAACGATTGCCTTCAATGTCCCAGATCTCGGAATTCTCGGCCTTTTCCGCCATGACGGCCGCACCCATGCCAACGCCGCGGGACACGGCTTTGGCGCGGCGTTCAACCCATTGCTTGTTCGTACCAGCGGCAGGCGAGGTGACAGGTGCGTTCATGATGGTCTCCATACAAATGCGAATATCAGCCAGCACTCTAATGC
>CAXTLE010000476.1:0-2052 GCA_964244855.1 uncultured Aestuariivirga sp.
TACTCCCGGCTGGGGTCCGAAGACCCTGTTACCCCGAAATCCCCGGGGCAGGGTATCATCACAGCTTGCGATGTGATGAAGAGGTTTGCGTTACGCCTTCACATGAAGGCGAACGGAACGCAGCTATAGGCAGCGGTTTTTGCCGCCTGAAAAATCGAACGATTGTCGTGACCCCAGTTCCAGGGCAGCACACGCTTGATGATTGTCACCACCAGCATGGCGGCAAAGGTCACGGCCATGAGCAGTGTGAACGCGATATGGTCTTCGCTCTTCCGGCTTTTGGTTCTCATGTCATTCGTCCTTTCTAACTCACACCAGCAAGCCCGCGGCTTGCCTTCACGACGTCTTGGGCATCCACCTGATCGGCGGAGGCAAAACGGGCGATGCGCTCGGCACCGTCACGTAATTTTTTCGCGGCTGAAATGCGCACCAGCACGGGCTGGCGTTCCAACACTTCGTCCAGCATGGTTTTGGCTTTTTCACTCCAGGCCAGCTCATCGCGGCCGGGGGTGGCTTCAACCTTGTCCATTTCGGAGGCGAGCGGCAGGATGTGGAACAGCGCATCGAAGAGCGCGTTGCAGACTTCCTGCACGAGGTAAGTGGCACCCGCATAGCCCATGAAAGGTGTGCCGGTGTGGCGGCGGATGATGGCGCCGGGGAATGAGGCTGGGATATAAGCGCAACGTGCGCCGACGTCAGCGGCGTACATGCGTTCGTTGAAGCTGCCGAACAGGATCAAGGGTGGTGTGTCCTTGATCATTTGCTTGATGGCGGCGTTGTCGGTTTTCGCACCGGGCAGGCGGGGCACTGCGAAGGTGCAGGGCAGGCCCATTTCGGTTTCGAGAAAATTGCGGATGCCGCGGGTGTAGGTTTCTGTCGCCACGATGGCGAAGCTTGCGGTGCCGAAAAAGTCTTGCGTGACCGAGCGCCACAAATCCCACAGCGGCTTGATGGTGGTGTGCTTTTCTTTTTCGATGAAGGGCTCGGGGTCCAGCCCCAGCATTTCACCTAAGGTGCGCAGGAATTTGGTGGTGGAGTGCAGGCCAATGGGGGCTTGCAAATAGGGCCGTTCCAGAACTTCGCAGAGCTTGCGTCCAAATTCGCGGTACATGCAAATATTGACTTCGGCGTTGGCGAGTTTTGCAACGTCGGCCAAGTGGGAGCCTAGCGGGAAGGACAGGTTCACTTCAGCGCCGATACCTTCGACGAGTCGTGTGATTTCCGTGAGATCAGAGGCAGAATTGAATGTGCCGTAGATGGTGCCGATGATGTTGACGCGGGGCTTTTCGCCTTCCTTGCGCGGCTTCATGGTGGGTACGTTTTTCTTTTTGACACCAAATTCCGTCCACAGCCACATCAAGGCGCGGTCGGCGCATTGCCATTGGTCTTCGTCGATGGTGCGGGGCAGGAAGCGTTGAACGCCTGTCCCTTGCGGTGTCACACCGCCGCCGATCATTTCGGCGATGGAGCCGGTGACCACGACGGATGGCAATGAAGGATCGAGCGTTTTATGGGCGCGGCGCATGGCCCCTTCGGTGCCGTGCTGGCCGAGTTCGGCTTCGCTGAGGCCCGTGACGACGATGGGGAGTTCGTGGGGTGGCAGCGCGTCGGTGTAGTGCAGCACTGAGGTGACGGGCAGGTTTTCGCAGCCTACGGGGCCATCGATGATGACTTGCAGGCCTTTGATGGCGGTGAAGACGTAAACAGCACCCCAGTAACCGCCAGCGCGGTCATGATCGAGGACTAGCATGGGAGGGACCTCCCGTGTGGTGAGGAAGGGACCTCATCAGCCCTTCGGGCAGCTTCTCCAGGGGAGAAGCGACTGGTTGTAAGTCCTCCCTTAAGCTCAGACGATTTAGGGAGGTCTGAAAGCGAGTCGCTTCTCCCCTGGAGAAGCTGCCCGAAGGGCTGATGAGGTCTCTTTGGCTGATGCAGCGTCATGTTCCCACTGACTCCTCAGCCTTGGCTTTGGCAGCCAGCATGCCTGCGTATTTTTTCTTGAATTCCGGACGGTCCAGTGGCACTTCGCGCCAGATGCCGGAGGTGTGGCCG
>CAXTLE010000477.1:0-2048 GCA_964244855.1 uncultured Aestuariivirga sp.
CCGTTAACCTAAATGTTGCCACATGGGATGATCAAACCACGGCCCAATTCTTGAGGGGACCTCCATGTATAAAATTATTCTCGCCGCAAGCGCATCAGCGTTTATGCTCACTGCCTGCACCACCAATCCTTACACTGGTGAACAGCAGGTCTCGAAGGGCCTGCTCGGTGCTGGTGGGGGTGCTGTGTTGGGCGGAGCAGCCGGTGCTCTGATTGGTGCAACAACATCAGTGAAAACCCGCAAAGCCACATTGATCGGTGCCGGCATCGGCGCACTCGCAGGTGGCGGCGTTGGTGTTTACATGGACAACCAGGAAGCCAAACTGCGTCAGCGTTTGCAGAATACGGGCGTGTCGGTAACCCGTGTGGGTGACACCATTGTGTTGAACATGCCATCGAACATTACCTTCGATTCCGACCAGTCAGACGTGAAACCGCAATTCTATGACACGCTGAATTCCGTCGCGCTCGTGTTCAAGGAATACGACCAGTCATTGATTGATGTGGCAGGCCACACCGACTCTGATGGATCGGATGATTACAACATTGACCTCTCGCGCCGTCGCGCTGCATCGGTTTCCCGTTATCTGACGTCGCAGCAGCTTGATCCACAACGCTTCTCGGTCGAAGGCCGAGGCGAGCGTGAGCCGATTGCGTCCAATGCATCAGCACGTGGCAAGCAGCAAAACCGCCGTGTCGAGATTACGATTCAGCCGTTGACATAAGGCGTCGAGGTCCCTCAAAGCGGCGTCCATGTCACAGGACCGCTTTACCCTCACCCTGCCCTCGCAATCACTCGATCTCGCGCAAACGCTCGCCGACACAATCGACCAGCACTTGCAGATCGATGCGATGGCAGTCACCGTCAATGAAACCGACGACACACTCGCGCTCTGGAACACCGTCGCCTATTTCGAAGACGAAGCCTCAGCTCATCTCGCCAGCACAACGCTGAATATTGACGGTGCCATCATCGCAGCGGTACCAGATATTGATTGGGTGCGCCGATCGCTCGAAGGCCTGTCGCCAGTGGCGGCGGGTCGGTTCTATCTGCATGGCTCACATGACCGCGACAAACGCCGCAGCGGTGGCCACTCATTCGAGATTGATGCAGGCACAGCTTTCGGAACCGGTCATCATGGCACCACGGCGGGCTGTATGATCATTCTCGATGCACTCCTGAAACAGCGCCAACCCAAATGCATTTTCGATCTGGGCTGCGGCACCGGCGTGCTCGCCATTGCCGCGGCGAAAGCCTGTCATGTGCGCGTACTGGCAACTGATATTGATCCCGAAGCGGTGCGCGTTACAAAGCTCAATGCTGCGCTGAACAACTTGGGCCCGCGGATCAATGCGCTAACGGCTGCCGGGCTGCATCACCACGCCATCCGCGCAGCTGGTCCATTTGATTTGATCTTCGCAAATATTCTGGCGCGGCCGTTGGTGTCGCTGGCGCAAGGCTTGTGCAGCCTCGTCGAACCCGGAGGCACGATTATCCTCTCCGGATTGACACGTGACCAACTGCGCTGGGTTTCCTCTGCCTACAAATCTCGTGGCCTGGTTCCAACCCATGTTGTAAAAATTGAAAACTGGGTGGCTTTGGCCATGAAGCAGCCTTCACAAATGCGAAACGCCTGAAGCGAGGCTTCAGGCGTTCACAAAATAATATCAAGGCCCCCGAAAGGGAGCGTGATATTTGAGTTTCTTTTAGTGACCCCAGATCGATTTACCGATGTCTGCGCGCTTCAGGCCGATGTCCGACAAAAGTCGGTCATCCAACTGGCGCAACTGCTTTTCAGCATTGCTGCGGGCAAGATAGGTCTTGATCTGGCCCATCAGGCCTGGAGTTGCGTTGAAGGCGTGATTGCGAACTGTTTCGCGGCCCATGTTGATCGTCGTCATTTTCTTTTCTCCAAATCTGTAAGGCGCCGAAGCTTTTCAGCACGTCGCCAAATTTATTGTGCGGTGCACAATGCTGAGGCTCATTTATGAGGCAGATGCCACTTAAACAAGCGCTAGGTGAGCAAGTCGATATGCGTATTTCGCATA
>CAXTLE010000478.1:0-2018 GCA_964244855.1 uncultured Aestuariivirga sp.
GATATGGCCAGGAATTTTGCGAGCTATCCAAAGACCTGGGGACTTTCGAAAACAGATCGCAACATTGACCATCGCCGGGTTCCGAATTTGCAACGGTTCTTCAAACGTCAGAAGGCAGAGCTTGCGATGTCTGATGATTACTCAAAATTTTCAGCTGGGGACCTTGTGACCATGCTGTTGCCGGGAAACCTGCCGCATATTGGAATTGTCAGCGGCACTTCAAATGATAGTGGCAGCAAGCCGATGCTCATTCACAATATTGGTGGAGGAACCCAGCTTGAAGATATTTTGGGTCTTTATCGCATCACCGGCCAATATCGATATTTTCCACAATGAACTCACTTTAATCTTGCATCGAGTGGTATGATTTGAACAGTTTCAATTTTGATGTGTATCGCGTCAGAGTGCACGGGGTTGAGCAAAAAATTTGATGCTTCGGGGACAATCGCTGAGGGAACCTTGAAGACTGCACTATGGCAATTGTCCAGCCATTGGCTTCCTATAATTCGTGTGACAGACGAATGATTTTGCCAGTCTTTCGGCAGGTTTGCAGTTTTATGAATGTTTATCCCGTCGGGAAGATTTATTTTCAATAACTGACAAGATTTTGGTTTGGAATCAGGATCCAAGTGTACCAACAATTCAAGCAAAGCAGATGCTGGATGGTCAGACGTGTAGACGATTCTTCGTTTTGCCTTATGCCAGCGGCCCGACGCGAACATGCCACCCTCACCGTCCAGCGAGGCATAATTTGAGATGCGCCAAACAATCACGATGCGTTAGGTGTAAATGCCATGATCAATTTGTACGAGCATTTCTTCAACCAACATGGTTCCGGCTTCATCTTTGAGAACCTGTAACGGCGACTGGCCGGACAGTTTACGGTTCGGATACCGCAACCAGTGTGACGCGCGCTTTTCTTCACCAAATACACGGTCCGCTTCAACCTGTATGCGGGCAAGCCTTAATGCGCGGTCCACTTCATCGGGAGCCAACATGGTGTCCGAGGCTTTCCGGCGGGCCAGAGTGCGCCGTGGGATGACCAGTTGCTCAATTTCTTCCGAAGCAAAACGTGGCGACCATGCCGCCTCAAAATCTTCAACAGATAAAGCTTGTTTATGTCCGGAAGCCACTGCCTGCTTCGACTTGTCAAGCCAATCACCCAGTTGGGAATCTGTTGGAATTTTTGCCAATTTGTCTGCCATCGTTACAATATGGCATATTCTTCTATATTTTTCAACCCAACAAAAAAGGCCAGCCTCGCGGCCAGCCCTTTGAATTCCGCTATACAGTCAAAATCAGACGCGGGCCTGATCTGTCTTTGCACGTGGTGCCATGCCGGACACCAGTTCCTTGGCCTGCGTCACCCATTCTTCGCGCTTGGTCTTGCCCTTGAGGCCGAGCTTTTCGTCCAAGGCGAAAATCGCTTCGTCGTTCATTTCGGCGATTTGCTTCAAGCTGGTGATGCCTTCCTTGTGGAGGGCGTCCTTGATCTTGGGGCCGACGCCGGCGATCAATGACACGTCATCGGCTGCGACTTCCACCTTGGCGGCAACAGCGGCCACCACGGTACGCTTGTCATCCCAGCGCATGTCTTCAACGATGCGGGCGGCCTTGCCGGTGCGGCCTTTGAGGTAATACAGCTTGGCGCGGCGCACCTTGCCGAAGCGCACAACCTTGATCGAGTCGATCATGGGCGAGTAAACCGGGAACACGCGTTCCACGCCTTCGCCGTAGCTCAGCTTGCGCACGGTGAAGCTTTCGTTGATGCCGCCGCCGGAGCGGGCAATGCAAACGCCTTCATAGGCCTGAACGCGGGTGCGCTCGCCTTCCTTGACCTTCATGTTGACGATCACCGTATCACCGGCGTCAAAATCCGGAACGGCGCGCTGGGCGACAACAATGGCCACTTGCTCCGCATTGAGCTGCGCAATAATGTTCATAATTCGAGTATCCTTATTGGGAGTTGGGGGCTTCTAGCGGCAAGGCTGTTGAAAAGTCAACCTTTGGGCTTGTGA
>CAXTLE010000479.1:0-2000 GCA_964244855.1 uncultured Aestuariivirga sp.
ATTGAGCACTGCGTCTCCCGTGCCAGGAACGCTGACCGCAGATGAAGACCGGATGGCGAGCAACAAGGGTTTCTGCGTTCCCTCCAGCAAACAGCCGGTGGCACGTTCCAGCTCCTGCAATGCATCGCCAATTTCAACAGGAAGAACCTCTTGGTTCTTGTCGGCTATGATACGACTAATCTCGGGGCTAATGGCGAAACCCGGCGGAACCGGCAGGCCCAGCACAGACATGGCGCAGAGCATTACGGCCTTACTGCCCATGTGATTGGAACCAGGCACAGCAGCTGGGTGAGCCGCCGCTCCAAAGTGAATAATTGTGTTCAAGGCTATGTTATTGCTCATGATGTTTACAACGCAACATTGCGGATGCAGCCCGCCGGGTCAAGCGCCGATCTCTGCAATGCACAACTTATGCGCGGTCCGTTTTGCGTAGGATATGTTTTTTCCGTAAATTCGCCCAAATGCAGGCGACGGTACTATGCTGACGACCACTTACCCGCGCCGCAAATGCTCCTGAAGCCTCGGCATGATTTCAATGAAGTTGCAGGGGTGGTGGCGGTAGTCGAGCTGGTGGAGCAGGATTTCGTCCCAGCCATCGCGGCAGGCTCCGGGAGAACCTGGGAGACAGAAAACATAAGTGCCAGACACAACACCGGCAGTGGCGCGGGATTGGATGGTGGATGTTTTAATCTTTTGAAATGATATCATGTGGAAAACAACTCCGAAGCCTTCGATTTCCTTGTCGAACAAAGGCCGCATGGCTTCGATGGTTACATCGCGTCCGGTGAGACCGGTGCCACCCGTGGTGATGATGACGTCGATCTCTTTCCGTTTCACAAGTTTGCGAACTGCGGCGCGAATTTGACGGACATCGTCTTTCACAATCAGGCGGTCACACAATGTGTGGCCCGCTTCTGTGATCCGGCTTGCAAGTGTGTCACCGGATTTGTCGTCCGTTGCGGTTCGGGTGTCCGAGATGGTTATTACGGCTATGCCTGCGGGCAAGAACTCACGTGGCGGTTTGGCGTTCATGTCAATGCGTCCAGTTTTTGCCGAAACGCCTGCAGGTCATGCCACGCCAAGCGTTTTGATGCCGAGGCATTCAACAGGGTTTCAGGATGAAAGGTGGTGAGCGCGGGAATACCAGCGATGTCCAGCCATTTGCCGCGGGCTTTGAAAATGGCTTCGTCACCGCCTGCCAGCCATTGACCGGGCATTGATCCAAGGCAAAGAACAAGTTTCGGTGCCAGGAGTTGCAAAAGTCGCCGCGCCAGAGGCACGCACATTTTGGCTTCGAGCTCCGTCAAAGCCCGGTTGCCGGGTGGACGCCATGGAATGAAGCTGGCGAAAGCGACGGCTTCGATATTTTCGCGGGGCGTGAAACCGACAAGGCCGATGGCCGCCAACATGCGGTCTATCAACACCTGATGCTTGCCGGACAAAACTTCGCCTGTGGCATCTTCGGCATTGCGTGGCCTGTCGCAGAGAATGAGAACGCGGGCATTTGCAGCACCCGAAAACGTGCTGGGGCGGTTGGCTGTGCGTTTCAACGGATGGGCATCGAAACTGCTGATGGCTTCGACATAGGCTTCAATCGAGTCAATCGAAGCGGCGAGTGCTTCGGCGGCAGCCACACCTTCAGCGCCAGCCGCAACAGCTTGCCAGTTGACGTTTGGCTTTGGCGGCGGGGCGATCAGGGGTGCGCGTGGTTTGGCTTCAGGCAGCGGTTTGGCCACGGGTGCAGCAAAACGGTTAACCGGGTGATCAAGCAAAACCTCGTCCGCCCCCATGTCCACCAGCCAAGGCAGAATGTCGGAAATCTCAATTGTATCGCTTGAGGTGGGGTTCATGTCGCAGTCAGACGCCTGTTCTCTCTTTGAAAAATCCTATATCAGAGACCGCACATACACAAAGCAATTGAGGAATTACAGTGTCAGACGATACGCGCGAAGCAATGGAATATGATGTGGTGGTTGTGGGTGCGGGCCCTGCCGGCCTGA